>JASJBY010000116.1 GCA_030066245.1 Gammaproteobacteria bacterium | reverse complement strand
TTGGAAACGGACATAGTCCCCAGCGGGGTCGCCGAGCTCGCCCGTCTCCAGCAGATGGGATATACCTACATTAAGCCCTAGCTCCAAACGGATGCGGGCCATCTCGAGAGCCAGCCTCGCAGGCGGCCCGCAGTCCATCCGACAGCTGTCTGTTGCAGCCGAACGGTCCCGCTTGGCGGGGGGTCACTACCATAACCTGTGGTTATGACTGTCCAGCCCTGCACTTATCATCACGTCGAGACCTTCCCGACGGCATCCGCGACGTCGGTCGCCGCGCCCATGCCGCCCTGCGAGTAGCGGGCACATTAGTTATAATTCGGCGCCAGGACGTGGATGGGGCATTCCTGACGACTCCGGGCAGACGCGAACGGGGCTCTGAAAAATCGGATTGGATGGTTCGAGGCAGATTGGCCCATGGGAAACATCTTCCACGCACTGGTCCTCAATCTTCATCAGCCTGCCGGCAACCTGGAGCACCTCCTTGCTCACAAGCCCTGGGAAGCGAAGGAGATCCTGTTCGCTCTGGACCGCATGCCTCGCTCCCTATGGCCGCACGAGGACGTGGCTCGCGTCCACCTCGCCCTGTCGGGCACGCTACTGGAGACCCTTTCGAGTCCGGACTTTCAACGCCGGGTCTACGGCGTGGTCGATTGCGGCTCTCTGCTGTGGCATCTGCAGAACGAGCGAATTTTCGAGATCCTGGGGACCGGTTACTACCATCCGGTGCTGCCGCTGATCCCACCGGCCGACCGGGAGGAGCAGCTCAAGCGTTGGCTGGACGTGGGCCGACACCTGTTCGCGCGTGGGGGGTTCGGGGGCTTCTGGCCACCGGAAATGGGGTTTTCCATGGAGCTCATACCGCTGCTGCGCCGAATGGGCTACCGGTATGCGCTCGTGGACAGCAACAACGTGGAGGCGGTCGGTCCCATGAGCTGGGGCGAGCTGCGTTATCGCCCGCATGTGGCGCGACACAACGGCGCCGAGATGGTTGTCATTGTTCGTGACCGCGACCTGTCGGATGCCCAGGAAGGGGGCATGGCTTATGACTGGTTTGCCCGGGAGGTCGCCGAGCGGACGAAGTGGTGCGATTTCCCGCCACTGGTCACCACATGCACGGACGGCGACAACGGCGGGTGGTTTCGCAACACCACGCGGGAGGCCAATTTCTGGGGCTACTTCTACACCGAGTTGGTGGAACGGGCCCGGCACCGGGCGAGCGCCATCCGGCCCACCTTCATCATGGATTATCTACAGCAGCACGGCGTGCACGGCGAGGTCAAGGTAACAACCGCCGCTTGGAACACAGGCTGGCACCATGGCAGGGACTTCGTGCAATGGACGGGTTCCGACGCACAGAAAGACGCCTTGCGGCGCCTGAGGGAAACCAGTGACGCCATCCATTCGGCGCGGTCCGAGGCACGCCAGCAGCACCTGCAGAGCGCTGAGCTTCACAAGGAGCTGGATGAGGCGTTCTGGCGCCTGCTGCGCGCGGAGACGAGCTGTAATTTCTTCTGGGGGGAAGCATGGGTGCATCGCTGCCACAGCGATCTGGATCAGGCCGGGGTCCATCTGCAACGGGCCAACGACCTGATCCCTGGTTAGCGCGACTGCTTGTCCGCCGACCTGCAGGGTCCGACTGTCCCGACGCGTATGCAGGGCAGTCCGGTCTTAGCGCGAAGGGAGCATCCAGGCACCCTGCTGCGGACATTCCGATCCAACTGACGGCAAGTGCGGGCTGACTAACATAAGGGAACCCGGCACGCCCATGTATATCGTCATGCTTGCGTCCGAATGTGCCCCCGTCGCCAAGGTCGGCGGACTCGCGGACGTGGTCTATGGCCTGAGTCGTGAGCTTGAGATGCGGGGCAATGCGGTTGAGCTGATATTGCCCAAATACGATTGCATGCGCTATGACCAGATCTGGGATCTCCAGGCCACCTATCACGATTTGGTAGTGCCCTGGCATGATCATGTCGTGCACTGCACCGTATGGTTCGGTTTCGTACACGGCCGCAAGTGTTTCTTCGTTGAGCCCCACTCCGCGGAGAACTTCTTCAATCGCGGGAGCTTCTACGGGTTCCTGGACGAGGCCAGTCGCTTCGCTTTCTTCACCCGCGCCGCCCTCGAGTTCCTGCTGAAGACCGGCAAACGGCCGGACGTAATCCACAGCCATGACTGGCAGACCGCGTTGGCGCCGGTCCTGCTGTACGAAATTTATACCCACCATGGCATGGAGAACCAGCGCGCCTGTCACACCATCCATAACTTCAAGCACCAGGGTATCGCCGGCGCCGACATACTCCACGCCACGGGCCTTGGACGGCCCGGATTTTACATATCGCGGGATCGCCTCGGAGACGACTTCAATCCGACGGCGATCAATTTCACCAAGGGCGCGGTCCTGTACGCCAACTTCACGACCACGGTATCACCCCGCCACGCCTGGGAAACCCGCCACACGGACCAGGGACACGGGCTCGGTCACACCTTGTACGTGCACCGGCACAAGTTCGGCGGGGTACTGAACGGCCTGGACTACGACATGTGGAACCCGGAGACGGATCCCCACATCCCGCATCACTTCAGCGCGGCGAATCTGCAATCCAAGTACGGCAACAAAGAAGCCCTGCGTGACAGGCTCTGGCTGCGCAAGGGGTACAGCCCCTTGATCGCCTACGTGGGACGCCTGGACACCCAGAAGGGCGTACACTTGATACGCCATGCCCTGTTCTACGCTTTGCAGAAGGGCGCCCAGTTCGTCCTGCTGGGCTCGAGCCCCGAGACCGGCATCAACGATGACTTCTGGCACCTCAAGCACGAGCTGAACGACAATCACGACTGCCATCTGGAAATCGGATACGACGAGGAACTCGCACACCGGATATACGCCGGGGCGGACATGGTGGTGGTACCGAGCCTTTTCGAACCGTGCGGCCTGACGCAGATGATTGCCTTGCGGTACGGGGCGGTGCCCATCGTGAGGGCAGTCGGCGGCCTGGCCGACACGGTATTCGATCGTGACCATTCAGCCAAACCGCCGGAGGAGCGCAACGGATACGTTTTTCACGAAGCCGATTACCAGGGCCTCGAATCGGCCATGAGCAGAGCCATCGGGCTGTGGCAAGACTATCCCGGAGAATTCAGGGAGCTGATCTTGAACGGGCTGCGATACGATTACTCCTGGAATCACCCGGGGCAGAATTACCTGAACATCTACGACTATGTCAGGCATAAATAGGTGAACCGGCGCCAGTCACTGACTGGAGCCATCTTCTCCTGCGACCGTCGACCGAAGAAAAGGAGCCGGGCTCATGGCCGAACTTCCCGAGTATGTACAAGGACTGCCGAATATCTCCGGCTCGGAGTCGCTCGTCGCGCAGACTCTGCGCGACAGCGCGGGAAAGCCGGTTTTTCTTCCCGAGAGCCGTATCGACTTCGGCAGTATCCGCAGCGCCTATGCTGTCGCCTTGCACATGCATCAGCCGCTGATTCCCGCCGGCGGAAGCGACCTGCAAACGGCGGAGATCATCAGCAACCTGCAGTACATGATGGAGCACCCGGACATCGGCGATAACCACAATGCGTCGGTGTTTCACTGGTGTTACAAGCGCATGGGGGAGTTCGTGCCACAGCTGATCCATGAAGGCAAGGAGCCGAGGGTCATGCTGGAGTACTCGGGCACTCTGTTCCACGGCCTACGCAAAATGGGACTTGACGATGTCCTGGATAGTCTTCGGAGCATCACCTGCCAGCCGGACTATCGCCGGGCCGTGGAATGGCTCGGTGCGCCCTGGGGCCATGCGGTCGCCCCGTCCACGCCGGTGCAGGACTACCGCCTTCACGTGCAGGCCTGGCAACATCATTTTGCGGCCATCTTCGGCACCGAAGCCCTGGGCCGGGTACGTGGTTTCTCACCGTCGGAGATGGCCCTGCCGAACCACCCGGACGTCGCCTATGAGTTCGTCAAGACCCTGAAGGATGCCGGTTACCAGTGGGTCCTGGTGCAGGAGCACACCGTGGAACAGCCGGAGAGCGGTCATGGCCCAGAGCGCAAACATCTTCCTCATCGCCTGGTGTGCACCAACTCCCACGGGGAGACGGCAACCATCATCGTTATCATCAAGACCCAAGGAAGTGATACCAAGCTGGTCGCGCAGATGCAGCCCTACTACGAAGCTGCAAGCCTGTCTCGCTGGGAGCTGAACGGCAAATCCGTGCCGCCCCTGGTCACCCAGATCGCCGACGGTGAGAACGGCGGCGTCATGATGAACGAGTTCCCGGAAAAATACCTCGAGGTGATGCGCACATGCTCGGGCACGGACACCCCCGCCATGAACGGCACCGAGTATCTGGAGCATCTGTTCGCGACGGGCATCCAGGAAACAGATCTGCCGACGGTTCAGCCGCTGTTTCAGAAAGCCATCTGGGACCGCATGCAGCCCGGAGACGGACCGGAACGACTCGCGCAGACCATCGAAGGGCTGAAGCAGGAAGACGACCGCTTCCACATGGACGGTGGAAGTTGGACCAACGACCTCTCCTGGGTCCGCGGCTACGAGAATGTCCTCGGGCCCATGGAAGAAGTGAGCGCCCAGTTCGCCCAGAAAGTGCTCATACCCGGGGTCTCCTCGGGCGAGCGCGTCTTCCGGAACGCCCTGTTCCATCTGCTGGCGTCTCAGACCAGCTGTTACCGGTACTGGGGCCAAGGCCTGTGGACCGACTACGGCCGAGAAATCTGCCGCCGGGCCTCGGCCATCCTGACCCATGACATCTAGAGGCAACCCATGAGCAGCAACGTCGAGACACCGGCCCGCCTTGATACGGACCTGCAGCGCATCATCGAGGCCCGCCATCACTCCCCCTTCAGCGTGCTCGGCCGCCACGTGCAGGGCGACCAAGTAGTGGTCCGTGCCTACATTCCGATGGCGGTAGAGGTCAGCATAGCGGAGGGAGGGCTGGCCCTGACCCGGGTGCCGGATACGGACATGTTCGAATGGCGGGGCGGCGCGGACCAGGTGCCCGAGCGCTATCGGCTCATCTGGAAAGACCAGAGCCACCATGAACACATCGCCCACGACCCCTACTGCTATCCCCCCCAGCTCTCCGACTTCGACATGCACCTCTTCGGCGAGGGGAAGCACTGGCATGCGTACCGGTTCATGGGCGCTCACGAACACCAGGTGGATGGTGTAGCCGGCGTGCTGTTTGCCGTCTGGGCCCCCAACGCCGAGCGGGTGAGCGTCGTTGGAGACTTCAACAACTGGGACGGTCGTCGCCATCCCATGCGGGTCTTCGAGGGCAAGGGCGTGTGGGAGCTGTTCATTCCCGACCTGGGCTCGGGCGTCTATTACAAGTTCGAGGTGCGCAGCCGCGAGAGCGACACACCGTTTCTGAAAGCCGATCCCTATGGCCAGCACTTCGAGCTGAGACCCGGCACGGCCTCCATCGTTTGCCCGGTGCCGAGCTACGAGTGGCGGGACAATGACTGGATGCGGCAGCGGGAGACGGCCGACTGGCAGCATGAGCCCATGTCGGTGTACGAGGTCCACCTCAATTCCTGGCAGCGAGGCGTGGAAGGAGAGTTTCTCGACTACCGGGAGTTGGCCCGGCGTCTGGCCAAATACGTCACAGAGATGGGTTTCACACACATCGAGCTGCTACCCATCACGGAACATCCCTTCGACCTCTCATGGGGATACCAGGCCACCGGCTACTATGCACCCACCAGTCGTTTCGGCAAACCCGATGACTTTCGGTACTTCGTTGACTACATGCACCAGCACAACATCGGGGTACTGCTGGACTGGGTCCCTGCCCACTTTCCGAAGGACGCCCACGGACTCGCCCGTTTCGACGGCACACCGCTCTACGAGCATGCCGATCCCCGGCGCGGGGAACACCTGGATTGGTCCACTCTGATCTTCAACTACAGCCGGAATGAGGTTAAGAATTTTCTCCTGTCCAGCGCGCTTTTCTGGCTGGAGGAGTATCACCTGGACGGGGTGCGCGTGGACGCGGTGGCCTCCATGCTGTATCTGGATTATTCACGCACGGAATGGGTGCCGAATCAGTATGGCGGTCGGGAGAACCTCGAAGCCATTGACTTCCTACGGGAGCTCAACACCGTGGTCCACTCCGAATGCCCCGGCGTGCTGATTATCGCCGAGGAATCCACCGCCTGGCCTCAGGTGACCCGGCCGACCTACCTCGGCGGGCTCGGCTTCGACCTGAAATGGAACATGGGCTGGATGAACGACACCCTGCGCTACATGGCTTACGATCCCATTCATCGCCAGTATCACCATGACATGCTGACCTTCAGCATGCTTTACGCCTTCACCGAGAACTTCCTTCTGCCCTTCTCCCATGACGAAGTCGTCCACGGCAAGCAGTCGATGCTGAACAAGATGCCGGGCGATGAATGGCAGAGGTTCGCCAATTTGCGGGTTCTCTACACTTACATGTTCACTCACCCGGGTAAAAAACTGCTGTTCATGGGTACGGAGTTCGCCCAGGGACTGGAGTGGAACAGTGCTGGCGTGCTCGACTGGTACGTGCTGGATTATCCATTGCACGAGGGCATGCAGCGACTCGTCAAGGACCTCAATGCGCTGTACCGAAACACGCGGGCACTTTACCACCACGAGTTCGACTGGGAGGGGTTCGAGTGGATCGACTGCAACGACGCCCAGCAGTCCTTGCTGAGCTACCTGCGCAAAGCGGGTAGTGAGTTCGTGCTGGTGGTGTTGAACCTGACGCCGGTACCAAGACATGACTACCGGCTCGGGGTACCCGCCGCCGGCGCGTATCTGGAGGTTGTCAACTCCGACTCGAGTTTCTACGGTGGTGCAAATATTGGCAACGGGGGCGAATCAATTATCGCCAGGAAGGAAGAGTGGATGGGCCGCCCCTACTCCATCTCCATGACCGTTCCGCCGTTGGGCGCCGTGGTGCTCGAGCATGTGCCCGAGCCGAAGACGATCGCCTCGGACGAGCCCGACACCGAAGCAGCCGGGATCAAAACTCGAAATCAGTGACCACCGGCAGATGGTCGCTGGCAACTTTGGAGACTTTCATGCGACAGACCCGCGCCCCGGCGGTCTGCACGGGGCCGCGGAAGAAGATCTTGTCCAGCCCGCCTCGCGGGGAGAATGAAGGATAGGTGGGCATGGCCTGACGGTTGCCGCTCCTGTAATCGGTCGCGCACTCGAAGCCCATGACGTCCGTGAATATGGGCGTCAGCATGCTGCGCCAGTCGTTGAAATCACCGCCCACCACGCAGGGCGTGTCCGCATCCACCCGCCGGAAGTCCTGCGAGCGGGCCAGCAGGCCGACTTGACGGACCCTCTCAAGCGCCGACAGCCCCAGATGCAGGTTGAACAGCTCCAGGCAGTCGGGCCGCTCCGAGAATTCTCCCAGGTCGATGCGCGTGTAGTGGCAGCCGCGCGGCTTTTTGAAGCCCACCGTCAGATCAATATTGCGTTCCTCGAGAATCGGAAAGCGGCTGAGCGTGGCATTGCCGTAACGCCCTTCCCACAGGGACACGTTGTATCCGGCGGCGTAGTAGGGGTACTCCAAGGCGCTGGCCAGCTCCCAGGCCAGGTCCAGACGCAGAGACCGCGGCACGCCGAGATCCACCTCCTGGAGCAGGACGATGTCGGGCTGGTGATGATCCAGAATGTCGACCACGCGATCCAGCCGAAAGCGCCGATCGACGCCGATGGCCCGATGCATGTTGTAAGTAACCAGCCTCATTGACACAAGTTGCTCCCTTGACCTTGCCTTGGACGCCCCTCGCGGCGCTCTGAGACCACCGAGCTGTGGAGAAGGCACCGAATGCCTAGCCTGAGTCTAGCCCGGATTTCTCACCAGGCGGACCTCGGAGCGCAGATTATGTTGGCAAACTCAACGCATCGGCTTCACCGAGCCGGTCTTCCTCATGAACAATCTGTCCTATTCGGCTATTGGCCCTGAGTTCGGTCGGGACATGTCCGCTTGAGCCGCCCGACAGGCATTTGCTAGTCTTGGCGCGGCGGCGTGTCCGGATACCGCAATCACGGAGACAAGAATTGAAATTCAAGGCAAAAATTTTCTTGAGCACCGCTGTGGCGTTAGTCGTGCTGGCGCAGGCCGCCGTGGCGGGGCAAACGTTGGATACCGTCAAAGACAAGGGCTATCTGACCTGCGGTGTTCACAACGGCCTGCCCGGCTTCTCCAGTCCGGACGACAAAGGCAGGTGGACGGGAATAGACGTGGACGTGTGCCGGGCGGTCGCGGCGGCCGTGTTCGGGGATGCGAGCAAGGTTAGATTCACACCCCTTTCCGCCAAGGAACGACTGACAGCGCTGCAATCCGGTGAGGTGGATGTGCTCTCCCGCAACACCACCTGGACCCTCACCAGGGACGCCGCACTGGGCCTCAATTTCACCGGCGTGACGTACTATGACGGTCAGGGATTTCTCGTTCGCAGGGATCTGGGGGTGACGAGCGCTCTGGACCTGGCGGGCGCTTCTGTTTGCGTTCAGACCGGCACCACGACCGAGCTCAACCTGGGGGATTATTTTCGCAGCAACGGCTTGGAGTATTCGCCCGTGGTTTTCGAGAAGTCCGACGAAACTCTCGCCGCGTACGAAGCCGGCCGCTGCGATGCCTTGACTTCGGACCGCTCCCAGCTCTACGCGCACCGGATCAAGCTGCGCGCGCCGACCGAGCATGTGGTCCTCCCGGAGGTCATCTCCAAAGAGCCGTTGGGCCCGGTGGTGCGACAGGGCGATGACGCATGGTTCAACATCGTCAAATGGTCCCTGTTCGCCATGGTCAACGCAGAGGAACTGGGCATCGACTCGGGGAATGCAGGCCGTTTAAAAGCTTCCAGTCGCTCTCCGGCGGTTCGCCGGCTGATGGGTGTCGAGGGTGACAAGGGAAAGGCCCTGCGGCTAGGCAACAGCTGGGCCTACGACATCGTGAGCCAGGTGGGCAACTATGGCGAGGTTTTCGAGCGCAACCTGGGCGCCGACTCTCCGCTGCAAATCGACCGCGGTCTGAACAAGCTCTGGAGCAAGGGCGGGCTTCAGTATGCGCCGCCCGTTCGGTGAGCACTGCCCGTATGCCAGCAAGAGTGACAACCCCCATCACGGCAGTGGCAAGGCTTCACTTTAAGGCCCGCCGTCAGCCTCTCCCCTGCGTCCATTCGAAGGGGCGTTCAAGAACGGAGAGCTTCGACACGAAGATTCGTTGACGAATGCGCGTCTGGCGTGACCCCCGGCTTCGGGCACTCCTGTTTCAGGCCTTGGTCCTGGCCGGCGTCATCGGCCTCGCTCTCTTTATTCTCGATAATACCCTCACCAACCTGGAGCGCCGGGGTATTACCTCGGGCTTCGACTTCCTGTCTTCCACAGCCGGCTTCGGGATCATCCAGACGCTTGTCGACTTCAGTGAAGAGTCGTCCTACGGTCGCGCATTCCTGGTTGGGTTACTGAATACCTTGCTCGTGTCGGCTCTCGGCATTGCCCTGGCCACATTCCTGGGCTTTCTGGTCGGCATCGCGCGCCTGTCGCACAACTGGCTGGTGTCGCGGCTGGCTGCCACCTACATCGAGGTATTTCGCAACATACCGCTCCTGCTGCAGATCTTCTTCTGGTATTTCGCCGTCCTGCAGACGCTGCCTGGCCCTCGCCAGAGTCTGGCGGTCGGGGACGTCGTTTTTCTGAACGTGCGGGGCCTTTACCTCCCAAAGCCGGTGCCTGAAGAGAGCTTCTGGTGGATTCCGGCGACGCTGTCGCTCAGCGTCCTTTCCATTATTCTGCTCGTACGCTGGGCCCGGCGGCGGCAGGACAGAACGGGCCGCGCCTTTCACAGCATGTACGCCTCGCTCGCTCTCCTGCTGGGCCCCCTGCTTGTGGCCGCCCTGGTGACGGGCTTTCCCGTGAGCTGGGAACTGCCGGTCCTGAAGGGCTTCAATTTCCGGGGAGGCCTGGTGCTGATCCCCGAGTTCATGGCCCTGCTGATTGCCCTCTCCGTTTACACCGCGGCGTTTATCGCGGAGATCGTGCGAGCCGGAATCCTGTCCGTGAGCCATGGCCAGACCGAGGCGGCGCATGCGTTGGGGCTTCGCCCGCTTCAGACCCTGCGCCTCGTGGTGATACCGCAAGCCATGCGAGTCATCATTCCCCCGCTGACCAACCAGTATTTAAATCTGACCAAGAACTCCTCCCTGGCCGCGGCGGTCGGTTACCCCGACCTGGTCTCCGTGTTCGCGGGGACGGTTCTCAACCAGACGGGCCAGGCCATAGAAGTCATCGCCATCACCATGGCCGTTTACCTCACTATCAGCCTGACGATCGCGGCCACCATGAACTGGTACAACCGGCGCGTGGCGCTGGTGGAACGATAGCCCAGGCCCATGACGGAGGTTCCCCGAACAGGGTTACACCACCGAACAGGCAGGGTAGCAGCTATGCGCAGGTTACGGCAGGAGCTTAAGAGCCACGGACTTGGAGTGACTGCTCTCAGTGCCATCGGCCGTATATGCCGTCACGACGAAATAGTAGATTACGCCCACTTCAAGGTCGTCGACTTTGACCTGGGTGCGGCCACCTGCATTCACCGTCTCTGGTAAGCAGGTTGAGTAGGCCATAGCGGATTCAGCGAAACCTTGGCGAAGCAAAATACAGTGACACGCGCATTGGCGCAACATGCATGGGCCTGCGTCGACTCTAGTTCGGCATCGCCCGGCGCTGGTCTCGACACCATTGCAGATGTGATGCGCACGCGACACGGACAGGCTCTGGATGAACGCTGAAAAGCCATCCGCCTCCATCTCTTCCCAGGGGTCGGCACGCGAGCCAGGCAAAGCATCAGGCAGCAACGAAAGCTCGCTGCAATCCGGGGCCGGGCCGGACGGTCCTCCAGCGACGGCTGCCGCGGAGCTGTCTCCGCGGCGGACAGAGATCGGGGTCATCGGCTGGCTGCGCCAGAACCTTTTTTCCACCCCCCTGAACACGGCGCTTACCCTGCTTGCCGTCTACCTGCTCTATCTTTGGGTGCCGCCGCTTTTCTCATGGCTGCTGATCGACGCAAGCTGGCGTGGCGAGACCCGCGCCGACTGCACTGGGGAAGGAGCCTGCTGGGTATTCGTCAAGGCTCGCTTCGGTCAGTTCTTATATGGGTTTTACCCTGAGGCCGAGCGCTGGCGGGTGAACACAGCCTTCGGCGCCCTGGTGCTGATGGCGGCCCCCCTATTCTTCCGCCGCACGAGACGCAAAGGATACTTCACCCTGGCCCTGGCACTGGTCTATCCCGTGCTGGCTTGGCAGCTTTTTGTTGGTGGCCGGTTCGGATTGCCCGTGGTGGAAACTCACCTCTGGGGCGGCCTGATGCTGACCCTGATTATCGCCGGCGTGGGCATCGTCGCTTCATTGCCTCTGGGCATCGTGCTGGCACTGGGCCGTCAGTCGGAAATGCCCGTGATTCGAACACTGTGTGTCGCATTCATCGAGCTTTGGCGCGCCGTGCCCCTGATCACGGTACTGTTCATGGCCTCCGTGATGTTG
Organism: Gammaproteobacteria bacterium; assembly: GCA_030066245.1. Classification (GTDB taxonomy): domain Bacteria; phylum Pseudomonadota; class Gammaproteobacteria; order JAABTG01; family JAABTG01; genus JASJBY01. Next base: position 684 of record JASJBY010000116.1, on the reverse strand, counting down.
CCCCTGTTCCTGCCCGAGGGTCTCAATTTCGACAAGCTGCTGCGCGCGCTCATCGGCGTGACCCTGTTTCAGTCCGCATATATGGCGGAGGTCGTGCGCGGCGGGCTGCAAGCCATTCCCAAAGGCCAGTACGAGGCCGCGGCCGCCCTGGGGCTCGGTTACTGGCGCATGATGGGTCTGGTCGTGCTGCCCCAGGCTCTGAGGCATGTCATCCCAGGCATCGTCAATACATTCATTGCGTTGTTCAAGGATACGACGCTGGTGTTGATCATCGGTCTGTTCGATCTTCTCGGAATCGTGCAGGCGGCGGCAACCGATCCCAAATGGCTCGGGTATGCCGTGGAAGGTTATCTCTTCGCAGGATTCGGCTTCTGGGTATTCTGTTTCGGCATGTCGCGCTACAGCCGACATCTGGAACAGAAGCTGCACACCGGCCACGGAAAATGAGCGGGCAGCAAAGACAGCGTGGTTCACCATGATCCGGGTTGTCAGCATGGTTTCGTCGAAGGCCCAAATAACTGCGCACAAAAGTCGTTCAAGGACAGGTCAGCCCCTGAGTAGGAGCTCGGGAGGGGCGTTGGCGCAGCGGCGTAGATGGCGGGCGGCGCATGGAAAGCGGAAGTCCGTCATCTCCGCTTCTCGCCAGGTCAGGGATGGCCTGGCGAGATTTAGCGGAGCTAACGC
>JASJBY010000115.1 GCA_030066245.1 Gammaproteobacteria bacterium | reverse complement strand
CAAGACGGCGGTGCCGGCAAGCAGAGCAACTCCCATGAGTGACGATAGTTTTGTCATACAGCGTTTCTCCATTCTGTCCTGCAGTGCGGTTCGCTCCGGGGGCTGCCCGGCACGCTGGTCAATAGACCAGCCCGATTATAAGTGAGTGCTCGCGGGGCTGCACCCAGAAAACACCTCGTTTGAATCACTCGCCGAAACGGACGCGAGTTCCCAGGAGAGGGCCTTCACACTCTGTCGTAGCTCGCAGGTCCTCCGGTCTGAACAACCCTACCTGGATCCAGACCATCCGGTCGAGGGCTCTACCAAGACTGTCCCAGTCCGCGCGTATCCTGGCCGCACTCCCGTCGCGCAGGAAGAATGCCACCACGTCGCTGGTCGGTGCGGCCGGCTGACCGAGTGGCGGATACACGCCGAGCGCTATTCTTATCGCATTCATCAGCTGCGTGCATTTCGCTCTCGCATCATCAGCGGTCCCGGTGAAAGCGTAGAGCCGCGAGGCTATGTGAATCCGCTTCGCTTCCCGGTCATAACGCGCGCGGATGCGCAGTGAGTCGCCGCCGGCGACCCACTCCTCCGTGGCCCCAACCTCGTCGAGTGAATGCTGTAGCCGATGCATACCCAGGTCCCACAGGGTAACGGGCTCATCCATGAGCTTGGTGATCGACGACTCCGGCTGCGCCCAAACGCCTGAGGCAGCTCCGAGAAGCAGCGCGAAAACAGAGCAGGCGGGAACGAAGCTCATTGTCACTCGGCGGCACGTCAGGGTGGTTGCTAGGGGTCTGGCGGCCGCGTCGCCGTGCGCTCCAGGGTGGCAAGGACATCCCGCATCACTGCCTGTGATACTCGGATACCGTGCTCGCGCTGGAGTCTGTCCACCATCGCGGGCGCACCTTCAGGCCGGGGCTTCATCGCTTCAACAAATCCTGTCAGATCTTCCATCAATGCCCAGGGATAGATTATCCAGCGCCAGGTCTTTACCCTGGCAGCGAAGAAGTCCGGCGTGTACAGGGAAACGATCTTGTGATGAATCGCGGCTGTGCGCAGCTCGGCCGGTGTGCTCCGCTCGTTGATGTGGTGGATGGCGGCCTCGAATGTATCACCCGAATCACTTACATCGTCCACGAGCAGAACCCGTCGACCGGTAACATCGACCGTGAGGGGGTCGGTCACCCGGGTTACGGCCCGCTTCTGTGTGCGCCTGTAATGCTCGATACGAAATGTGGCCAGCTCCATCACGCCAAAAAAGTCGGCGAGGATTCGAGCGGGCATGTAGCCGCCCCGCGCGATGGCCACGATGACCTCGGGCCGGAACCCGGATGCATCGATTGTCGCCACAAGACAGCGACACAGACCGTAGAAACGTGCCCAGGAGATCAGCTCTGCTCGAAGCTGCACCGTTACGGCCTTCAGACCATGGTCCTTTTCAGCAGAGCACGCAGTTCCCTTAGCGGTCGCGTATTGAGGACATGCCTTTTCTCAAGCCACCCTCGCCTCGCCTGAGCCACGCCTAGATGGAGGTGTTCAAAGCCCTGCTCAGAATGGGCATCGCTGTCAATACAGACCATCACGCCCTCATCCCGTGCTATACGGCAATAATTGTCATCGAGGTCCAACCGCTTGGGCTGGCTGTCCAGCTCCAGGTAACAACCTCGCTCCGCAGCATGACGAATCACGCGCATCATGTCGACTTCATAGGCATCCCGCTCCCCGAGCAGGCGACCCGAGGGATGAGCCAGGAGGGTGAAATATCGGTGGTCCATAGCTTTCAGGATCCGGTCGGTCTGCTTCTGCCGCGGTAGTTCAAAGCCGCTGTGTACTGCACCGATGACCAGATCGAGTCGCCCGAGGACGCTGTCCGGCAAGTACAACCGACCATCCTCCAGGATGTCCACCTCGACCCCTTTGAGAACGCGAAAGCCCTTCAGCCGCCCATTGAGCTCGTCGATGGTCTCCACTTGACGCAGAACGCGGTCGGCGTCCAGCCCGTGGGCGACTGTGACAGCGCTGGCGTGGTCGGTAATGGCGAGATACTTCAAGCCACGCCGCCTGGCCGCGCGCGCCATGTCTTCCAGGCTCGCGCGGCCATCGCTTGCATCGGTGTGAGCGTGCAGATCGCCCTTGAGGTCTTCCCAGGAAACCAGAGCGGGAAGCCGTTTATTGCGGGCCGCCTCGATCTCCCCACGCCCCTCGCGAAGCTCCGGAGGAATAAGGGACAAGCCCACGGCCCTGAATACGGATGCCTCGGTCTTGCCCGCGACGCGCTTGTCGCCCTTGAAGACGCCGTACTCGTTGATCTTCAGCCCACGCTGCTGGGCCAGGCGGCGCATCTGAATATTGTGCGCCTTGCTCCCCGTGAAGTAGTGGAGCGCTGCACCAAAGCTGTCCTTGGATACGGCCCGCAGGTCCACTTGAAGGCCGTTGTGCAGGATCACAGATGAGCGCGTGCGCCCCCGGGAAACCACTTCGTCCACCTGGTCTGAACCGGTGAACCGCTCCATGACGCCTTTGGTTGGTTCGGCTGTGACCAGGATGTCCAGATCTCTCACCGTCTCCTGACCTCGCCGGTAGCTCCCCGCCACCACCACCTGGCTTACGCCGTTCGCCTTCTTCAGGTGCGCGACGAGCGCCTCGGCGAGATCTATCACAGTGCCGCGCGCCACGCGGGGCTTGGAGCGGCGCCGCTTGGCGATGTGCGCCAGGAGCGTCCGTTCGCTCTTGGCCCCGAAGCCAGAAAGGCTCTTCAGCCGACCCTGCCGGGCTGCCTGCGCCAGCTGTGCGGGCGTCTCGATCCCCAGCTCCACATAAAGGAGCTTCACCCGCTTCGGTCCCAGGCCGGGGATCCTCATCAGGTCTTCCAGTGTGGCCGGCAGGCGCTCGTGCAGTTCATTGAGTTTCCGGACATGGCCCGTCTCCAGAACCTCGACGATCTTCGCGGCCAGGTCGCGGCCTATCCCCGGCAATCTCGTGAGATCCTTCCCCTCCGCAATGAGCTCGGAGACCTCTTTTCCAAGTCCACCGACGGTCCGGGCAGCATTTCTATATGCCCGCACCCTGAACGGGTTGGCGTTTTCGATTTCCAGCAGATTAGCAAGCTCCTCGAAAATCGCAGCGATGTCTTCGTTGTGAATGGGCATGGGTTCCGTTATCGGTAAGCCTCAAAACCGTCCCAATACTCAAGGCGGGGTGTGTCATGCCTGGCGCGTGGCAAGCCGACGCGACGACGGATGGTTGGCCCGACTCTCCAGAGGTAGCCAAGGCGCCGGTTGGGCAGATAGGCGGACCGAGACAGCCGTTAACCCCCGCGCCTGGGACGTGCGTCTCAGGCGCCCGCGGTTCCCCCCCTTTGCCTGGCCGCGCTCAGGTCTCCTGGGCAGCCATAAGTCATCATTTTCAGGATTTTGCAGCGGATGTACAAATGTCATCGTCGCACATGCACCGCGTTGACTCCTGACGCCAGCCAACGGTCGCCAGAGCACAAATCGACCCCGTCACCCAGGCTAAACAGCATGCATCGCGCCGCCGTGGCACGCGGGGCGGTGGCTCAGTCGGTCTGCTTGTGACGACCCTGATTCAGTCCGTTCGCGAAGTCAATCATGCGCTGAGTGGAACGCAGCGCCTGCACGCGTATCGCCTCATCCACGTGAATCTCGTGCTCGCCGGTTTCGAGCACCCCCAAGAGGTTGTGGAGACCGTTCATGGCCATCCACGGGCAATGGGCACAGCTGGTGCAGGTAGCGCCTGCCCCGCCGGTGGGTGCCTCGATGAATTTCTTGCCCGGTGCGACCTCTTTCATCTTGTAGAAAATGCCATTGTCCGTTGCAACGATGAACTCAGGGTTGGTGAGCCGCGTTGTGGCCTTGATCAGCTGGGTGGTGGAGCCGACCACATCTGCCATTTCGATCACTCCCTCCGGGGATTCGGGATGCACCAGTACGCCGGCATCCGGGTGCTTCTGCTTCAGCCGAAACAGAGCTTCCGCGCGGAATTCGTCATGAACCACACAGGAGGCTTGCCAAAGCAACATGTCCGCACCAGTTTCCTTCTGGATGTAGCGGCCGAGGTGCCTGTCTGGCGCCCAGATGATCTTCTCGCCCGTGTCGTGCAGAAACTTGGCAACCTTGAGCGCGATGCTCGAGGTGACCACCCAGTCCGCGCGAGCCTTCACCTCGGCGCTGGTATTCGCATACACCACCACGGTGCGCTCGGGGTGCGCATCACAGAAGGCTTTGAACTCCTTTGCCGGGCATCCGATGTCCAAAGAGCAGGTCGCCTCCAGGGTAGGCATAAGGACCCGCTTCTCCGGGTTGAGGATTTTGGCGGTCTCTCCCATAAAACGCACGCCCGCCACCACCAGCGTGGAAGCAGGATGCCGGTTTCCGAAGCGCGCCATCTCCAGAGAATCGGAAACGAATCCTCCGGTCTGATCCGCGAGCATTTGCAGGTCACCGTCGGTGTAGTAGTGAGCCACCAGCACCGCATCCTTCGCCGTGAGCAGATGCTTGATCCTACCGATGACACGCTCTCGCTCCGCGCCCGTGTAATGCGGAATCGTCGCCATGACCCGTGCGGTGGCCGGCGCCTGCGGGATGCCAATATTGGGGATGTCTGGCGTTGAACTCATGGTCGCCTTCCTCGTTAACGCACCGGCGCCGCGGCTGCCTGCCCGACGGGCCGCATTCGGGTCTCCTGGCCGTGCTCGACGCCATTGTTCGCGCTCGCGCTGCGGCCCTGCCTGATAATCTCGACGCTGTGAGGATTCTTTACCCGGAACAAGCTGGCAGGCCGATGGGAACCGTTGCGCCGCATGCGGCCGGTCTTCTCTATGCGTCCCTGGGCCAGGATCCACTTTCGGAAGTTGCGCTTGTCCAGCTGTTCCTGACGAACGACCTCGTAGACCTGCTGCAGGTCGCTCAGCGTGAATTCCGCCGGCATGAACTGAAACGCGATAGTGGAATAGTCCAGCTTCGCCGAGAGCCTCCGGGAGGCGGTCGTCACGATCTCCGCATGATCGAACGCCAGGTTGCTCAGCTGGTTCAAGGCGAACCAGTCAACGGCTTCGGCATTGCCGGCGGCCTGCAGTTGCAGCTTCTCCGAGGGGACGAGCGCATAGTAGGCGACAGCGATCACCCTGGCGATGGGGTAACGCGACGGTCTGCCAAAGGTGTAGAGCTGTTCCAGATAAACGCCGTGCACTCCGGTCTGAACCTGCAACGCGCGCATAGCCGTCTGATCCAGGTCCTCGTCCATCCGAACCTGGTCGCCGGGGAGTGCCCACTGGCCGCGGCACGGGTCATCCGCTCGCCGCACCAGCAGCAGCTTCAGCTCCCCGCCCTGGATGGTGAATATCACCACGTCGGCGGTGACGACAGCTGCTGTGGCGGTGTCCTGTGGCTTCATGTGACCAGACTAAGTGTTGACATGACACTAAGTTATCGCCGGCGAACCTGAAGATCAACCCGGTCCGGCATCCGGGATCGGTTAAGCATACGCGGTGGGGGCCGTACCGGCACGAGCCGCCGGGACACGCCGTGAATACCTCCCTGTAGGCGCGACGGCCGCTATCCCTGCGGCCGACGGTCCCGGCCGCTCGTGCCGGGGGTCAATCGGCCTCCCGCTCGATGTCACAGCAGTGTGAGGTGACATCGGCACTCGATTCGCTCGAGAGTATCTCGCCGGTGACCGGATTGGGCCTGAATGTGGTGCAGCCTTTCAAACCCAATTCGTAAGCGCGCTGATAGACGTCCTTGAAGGCGTCGAAGGGGAAAGCTGCCGGCACGTTGATGGTTTTGGAGATCGCGTTGTCGACGTAGGGTTGTATCGCCGCCTGCATGTTCAGATGCGCCTCGGGTGGAAGCTCGCGGGCATCCACGAAGCTCTCCGGCAAAGGCTTGTCCGGATACAGTGATTGCCAGCGCCGCCAGGCGTAATCAACAAGCTGGTGCTCCGCGTAGCTGCCGTCGAGCCTTAGCACCCGACGGGTGTATCTGAAATCGAACACCGGCTCAATGCCGCTGGAAACATTACCGGCCAACAGGCTGATGGTTCCCGTGGGCGCAATCGCCGTCAGGTGACTGTTACGTATGCCCTCGGAGCCGATCGCACGGCGGATGTGTTCGGGTAACGCATCCACGAAAGGGGCGGCCATATAAGCGTCACGGTCGAATTCCGGGAAAGGGCCCTTCTCACGGGCAAGCTCGGTGGAAGCCTGATAGGCAGAGTGGCAGATGCTCCGCATGACGTCGGCAGCCAGCCGATACGACGCCGCGTCGCCGTAGCGCGTTCCCAGCATGATGAGGGTGTCCGCCAAGCCGGTCAGGCCCAGCCCGAGGCGCCGCGAGCGCCGGGCCTGCCGGGCCTGCGCCTCGACGGGAAAGTGCGAGGCGTCGATGACGTTGTCCATCAGGCGCACGGCGGTTCGTACCGCCTCGCGGATCCCCGGGAGGTCAACGCGGGCCGCGGGGGTGAAGGGCTGCTCAACGAAGCGGGGGAGATTCACTGAACCCAGGTTGCAGGCCCCGTAGTAGGGCAGCGGAATTTCGCCGCAGGGATTGGTTGCATGGATACGTTCCGCGTAGCCGAGATTGTTTTCTCGGTTGATGCGATCGATGAAGAGCACACCGGGCTCCGCATAATCGTAGCTGGCGCGCATGATCCTATCCCACAGGCCACGCGCCGAGACGGTGCGAAACACACGGCAGGCCACCGGGCCCTCGTTGCCCGGCCAGGCGCGTGTCACGGTGCCGTTGGTGCCGCTTGGCTCGGCCAACCCCGAGGCAGGAAAAACCAGGGGCCAGCCGGCGTCCGCCGCAACCGCATCCATGAATTCGTCCGTGACGAGCACGGAAAGATTGAAGTGACGCAACTCGCGCGGGTCGCGCTTGGCGTCCACGAAGCGCTCGATGTCGGGATGGTCGCAGCGCAGGGTTGCCATCATGGCGCCCCGACGGGCACCCGTGGACAGTAGCGTGGCACACATGCTGTCCCAGATGCGCATGAAGGACACGGGCCCGGAGGCGACTACGCCGACGGCCCTGGCCGGTGCCCCGAGGGGTCTCAGGGTGGAGAAATCGTAACCGACCCCGCCGCCCTGCTGCATGGTCACGGCGCCTTCTTTCAACCCATCGAATATCCCGTCAAGTGAGTCCTCCACCGAGCCCATGACAAAACAGTTGAACAGGGTAACGCGGCGCCCGGTGCCAGCGCCCGCGAGGATGCGCCCACCAGGCAGGAAGCGGAAACCCGACAGCAAGTCATAGAAGCCCGCCGCCCACTCGCCGCAGTCCTTTTGCTCCACGCTGGCCAGGGCCTCCGCAACCCGGCGCCAGGTCGCCTCTATGTTTTCATCGACGACGCGATCTGCATCGCGGTAGCGATACTTCGTGTCCCAGATGTGCCTCGCAATGTCGGTGTCGAAGTGGGCGGTCGTCACTAGTATCAGACGTCGGTGGAAGGGACTCAAGGTCGGGGGAGCCGCGCGGCTTGTTGGCTGAATGCGACTGCCCGTACGGGGGCAAACCCAGGCTCGCGCCAGAGTATAGCCCAACCACAGCATCCCGAGGTACGCATTGGTATTCGGTCAGAGGCGTACCGGCATGAGTGGCCGGGACCGTCGGCCGCAGGGATAGCGGCCGTCGAGCTACAGGGACGTATCCACGGCATCTCCCGGCGGCTCGTGCCGGTACGGCACCCACCACGAATGCTTAACGGATGCCGAGTTACGCTGGTAGCCCCCTGCTACTCCGCCACATTGGTTTTAACGGAGTACCAGATGGCTGATCCGAAATACACCCCGGCCGGGTCCCACACGAGCTGCATGGCCTTTGGTAATCGCTATTTCCGAACAGCTGTCTAGCCCGGATCTCTCATCGGGATTCGGAATCTTGGGTCGCTCTGGCAAAGCAGATTGGCCGATCGCTCGCAGCGGCATAGCTGTAGCTATGACTCAAGAGGGATCGGTCAAGATGCAAAGTCAGAGTGGGCCAAGGACCGAATAGGATAGGCTGGTTATAAGGAAGGTCGGCGCGCTGAAGCCAGTGTGTTGAGTTTGCCAAAATAATCTGCGACCCGAGGTCCGCCTGGTGAGAAATCCGGGCTAGGCACCCGATGAAAGATTAATCCTCCGTCGAGTGTCTTTGCTGTGAGTATCGAGATACGGCCGTACAGCCGGGCGGGCGCTCCGGACAACTCGGTGATAAGCTGGTGCTTCGTCGCAGCGCGCCGGTCACTGAGCGCCACAACCCGACTGCTGTTGCCCACAGGCAAACCTGTCCATGTCGAGGAACGCATGAAAAAATCAAAGATGTTGCTGCTGGGGGTCATCGCCCTGCTCGTCAGCAGCTTCTTTCTGTTCGACCTGACCCAGTATCTGACCCTGGAGTTCTTCAGCTCCCAGCGGGCAGCTATCGAGGACTTCCATCGCCAGAACCCTACACAGACAGCATTGGTCTATTTTGCCGTTTATGTGGCGGTCACTGGCCTGTCCTTGCCGGGCGCGGCCCTGATGACCCTGGTGGGCGGGGCCGTCTTCGGCCTGCTCTGGGGCACGATCATCGTTTCCTTCGCATCCACCATCGGCGCGACGCTGGCCTTTCTTGTGTCACGCTTCATTCTTCGGGACTGGGTGCAGGAACGCTTCAGCGACAAGCTCTCCGCCATCAACAAAGGCGTGGAGCGAGACGGCAGCTTCTACCTGTTCACCTTGCGTCTGGTACCCGTCTTCCCTTTTTTCGCCATCAACCTGGCGATGGGGCTGACGCCTCTGCGCACGCTCACCTTCTACCTGGTGAGCCAAATCGGTATGCTCCCGGGCACGGTGGTTTACGTCAACGCCGGAACCCAGCTGGCGAAAGTCGAATCCCTCGGCGGCATCCTCTCCCCTACCCTGATCGCCGCTTTCAGCATCCTCGGACTGTTCCCTCTGATTGCCAAGAAGCTGGTGGACTACGCCAGAGCCCGGCGTGCGCTGCGCGGCTGGCCTCGGCCGCGCCGTTTCGACCGAGACGTGGTCGTCATCGGCGCCGGATCCGGCGGACTGGTCAGCGCCTACATCGCGGCCGCCGTGCGTGCCAAGGTTACCCTGATCGAAAAGCACCTCATGGGAGGCGATTGCCTGAACACCGGCTGCGTCCCCTCGAAGGCGCTGATCCGCTCGGCCCGCTTCCTCGCCCAGTCACGTCGCGCACCCGAGTTCGGCATGCGAACGGCGAACGTCGATTTCGAGTTCGCCCAGGTGATGGAGCGCGTGCACCGCGTGATCAAGACCGTGGAGCCGCACGACTCTGTGGAACGCTACACGAAGCTGGGCGTGGAGTGTCTCCAAGGGGAAGGCCGCATCAGATCCCCTTACACGGTCGAAGTCAATGGGCGGACGCTGACCACCCGAAACATCGTGATCGCCGCCGGGGCGCGCCCCTTTGTTCCGCCGATCAAGGGCATCGAAGATATCGGCTACCTCACCTCGGAAACCTTGTGGAACCTGCGGACTCTGCCGAAGCGCCTGGTGGTCCTAGGCGGCGGCCCCATCGGCTGCGAGCTGACTCAGTGCTTTGCCCGATTTGGCAGCCAGGTGGCCCAGGTTGAGCAGTTGCCGCGCCTGCTGCCTCGTGAGGATCCGGAGTTCTCGGAGATGCTCATGCAGCGCTTTCGCGAGGAAGGTATCGACGTGCGGGTCAACCACAGCGCCCGAGAATTCCTGCGCGTGGGCGACCAGAAGGTGCTGGTCTGCGAGAGTGATGGCAAGGAGGTCCGCATCCCCTTCGACACCGTGCTGGTTGCCGTTGGACGCACCGCAAACGTGGAGGGCTACGGCCTCGAGGAGCTTGGTATCGGTCTCACCGCACGCCGCACGGTGGAGGTCGATGATTTTATGCGCACCGTGTACCCCAACATTTACGCCTGCGGAGACGTCACCGGACCCTTCCAGTTTACCCATGTGGCCGCGCATCAGGCCTGGTACGCTGCGGTGAACGCGCTCTTCGGCATCTTTAGGAAGTTTCGAGCTGATTACTCGGTCATTCCCTGGGCGACTTTCACCGACCCGGAGGTGGCGCGGGTGGGCCTAAGCGAGCAGGAAGCCAGGGACATGAACGTGGCTTACGAGGTAACGACATTCGGTATCGACGATCTGGACAGGGCGATAGCCGATGAAGAAGCCCATGGCCTGGTCAAGGTACTGACGGTGCCTCGCAAGGACCGCATTCTCGGAGTCACAATTGCCGGCGAGCACGCCGGGGACCTGATAGCAGAATTCGTCTTGGCGATGCGCCAGGGGATCGGACTGAACAAGCTCCTGGGCACCATACATGTCTATCCCACGCTCGCCGAGGCCAACAAGTACGTGGCCGGAGAGTGGAAGCGGGCCCATGCCCCCGAAAGGGTGCTTCGCTGGTTGCAACGGTTCCACGCGTGGCGCCGAGGCGGCGCCTCGGACAGTGGCAGCAACGGTGAGCCGGTCAAGGGGTAGAAATGAACGGTAACCGGCGAGTGGCGATAATCGAATGCTGGAACGAAATGCGCGACGCAGACAAACGCTCCATAGGCTCGCGCCGCGAACAGCGACACAAGGTGGTCGGTCCAAGCGCTCGGTTATGAACGCGTACGTTCGGAAGTTCTGTGCCGGCGCTCTGCCGGTCCTGCTCACAGTTGTTTCAGGGTCGTTATGGGCTTTCGACCACGCGCATACGGCCTGGGAACGGTTGCTTCAGCGACACGTGACATGGCTTGCCGATGACGCGGCGTCGCAAGTGGACTATGGGGGCTTCGCAATGAGCGGCGGCGAGCTGGATGCCTACCTGGACGCCTTGTCGGCCGTGCCCGAAGCCACGTTCTCGGCGTGGAGTCAGGAGCAGCGCCTGGCGTTCCTCATCAATGCCTATAACGCCTTCACCGTGCAGCTCGTGCTGACACGCTATCCTGATCTGCAAAGTATCAAGGAGTTGGGATCCTTTTTTTCGAGCCCGTGGAAAAAACGCTTCTTCGTTCTGCTGGATGCGCAGCGGAGCCTTGACGACGTGGAGCACGGCATGATTCGTGAACCCGGCGCCTATGACGAGCCACGCATCCATTTTGCGGTAAACTGTGCCTCCATTGGCTGCCCCGCCCTGCGACCCGAAGCCTTTCGCGCGGACCGACTCGAGAGCCAGCTTGAAGACGGTGCGAGGCGCTTTCTCTCCGACAAGACGCGCAACCGTTACAATAGCGAGACGGATGCCCTGGAAGTATCGAAGATCTTCAGATGGTACGGCGAAGACTTCGAGCCGGCGTACGGCTCGGTACGCGGCTATCTTGCCCGCTATGCGTCATTGCTGGGCGACACGGACGCGGCCCGCCGTCGCATCCGCAGCCAGGAGACGAAGCTCCGGTTCCTGGCCTATGACTGGGACTTGAACGACGTCCCCCCGATCTCCAGGACTCATCGGAGCAAAACGTTACCGTAGGATCTTCCGGCACAGTAAAGCGCCCTCATGAAAGCCCTTCAAATCATCAAGTACAGCCTGCTCGCCAGCATGGTGGCGCTCATAGTGGGCTTTCTGCACTACAACCTGCCGCGCACCGACGTCGTACAGATCAAGGGTACGGACGTGAAACGCCTCGACCGCAGGCACAGCGGCGACGTCACCAAGACCCGGGATGTGCGCTACCTGAGCACCGTTACTCGGAAGGACAAAGTACGTGTATTCCGAAACGAGGACACGGGCTGGGGCTGGCCGCCCTACCTGAAGTTTGACAGCGCCGACCTGACGGCGCGGGCCCAGCTGTTGGTGCAAGATCCGGAGAAGCCCTGGGTCCGCGTGCGGTATTATGGCTGGCGGATAAAGGTCCTGACCCTGTTTCCAAACGCCGTAAGCCTCAAGGTCGTCGACAAGAATTACACGCACCTGCCCATTTTCAACATCGTCTTCGTTGCCGTACTGATCGTCGTCGGCGTCGTAGTCTGGCTCAGCCTCCGTAGGCTGCTCGGACGTCTGCGCAATAGCGAACGTTTCCAGTCCCTGTCGCGCTCCGTGACCGACCGCTTCGGAGACGGCCAGCGATAAGCCGGTCCCGACCGCCGGTCGGGCGAAGCCGAACGAAGCACCACCTCGGGACCCGCATCCTTCTAGCCCGGATTTCTCACCGGGATTACTGCAGGCATCCTGCCCTCCGCCCCTGCGGGGCCAGCGTCGCTACGCTCCGCTGTTGAAAATCGCTCCCGGCGATTTTGTCGGAATCTTGGGTCGCTCTGGCAAAGCAGATTGGCCGATCGTCCGCAGAGGCAT
>JASJBY010000114.1 GCA_030066245.1 Gammaproteobacteria bacterium | reverse complement strand
GCCATGGCCGTCAGCTTCGGCTACCCGACGCTGCAGTTCTTTTTCATGGAAACCCACAACGCACTGGCCTGGGGGTGGTAATGATGAAGCGGATACTCGTTACGGTTATCGCAGCGGGTCTGAGCCTGGCCGGCCCCGTCTGGGCCGCTCCCTCGTCGCAGGTCGCCTGGACCCAGGAAACCATGAGACTGATCGAGGGCGGCGACGCGGAGAAGGGCAAGCAGCTGAACGCGAGCTGCGCCGGTTGCCACGGCGCGGAGGGCATCAGCCCAAACCCAATCTGGCCGAGCACGGCCGGGCAGAACGCCGCATACACCTACAAGCAGCTCAGGGACTACAAGGACGGCACCCGTGACAACGCGATAATGATGGGCATGGTCATGGCGCTCTCGGATCAGGACATGGCCGACATCTCCGCCTACTACGCGGCCTTGCCCCTGCCGGCGCCCCAGGGCGACGGCGGCAACGATGCAGCTCTGAAGCTGGTGAAAGCAGGCGACAGCGAGCGGCTGATTGCCGCCTGCAACACCTGTCACGGACGCAAGGGGGAGGGCAACCAGCGCTCCCACGGCATGCCGGCCATCGCGGGGCAGATGCCCCAGTACTTTGTGCAGACCATGCAGCTCTATCGCTCGGGTGGACGGGCAAACGATGTCTACGGCATCATGCGCAACATCGCCAAGGACCTTACGGACGAGGAGATCAGCGGGCTGGCCAACTATTACGCGGCCCAGGATGCGCGCTGATTCAGAGAGGGCTGAAGATCGGGTTAACGGGGCAGGCTGCGGCCTGCCCCTGTGCTTCAAGGGCTCCTGGCGTCGCTCGCCCACCACGCCGCTGTGCGCACAGCCCGGCTGCGCCCGTCGGTAACGCACCTCGAATCGACTGTAGAGTTTGAAGCAGGCGGTACAACAACACTGTTTCCACTGTGGCCTCCCCGTTCCCCTCGACGGGAGATGGCGTCTGGCGGTCCTTGATGCCGAACGTGCTTTCTGCTGCGCGGGCTGTCGGGAGGTGTCCGGAGCCATCGTCCGCGCCGGGCTGGAAGACTACTACCGGCATCGGAGCACGACGGCCGCGCGGGCTGATCCGGATGTGGTGCCGGAGATCCTCAGCAAGCTGGAACTTTACGATCATCCGGAGATTCAGCGCAGCTTCGTCAGTGAACGGGACGGCCAGCGCCAGGCGTCTCTGATTCTCGAGGACATTCGCTGTGCAGCGTGCCTGTGGCTGAACGAGCAGCACATCCGGCGGCTGGACGGGGTCTCGGACGTGGAGATGGACTACGCGAGCCAGCGTGCCCGGGTAAGCTGGGACCCGCAGCGAACCACACTGAGCCGCATACTGCGAGCCATTGCCGACATCGGCTACGTCGCCTACCCCTACGACACAAGACATCGGGAGCAGCTGCTCCGGGACCGCAAACGGCGCGACGGGCAGCGCCTCCTGTTCGCGGGATTGATTGGTATGCCCGTCATGCAGTTCGCCTTTGCGACCTACGTCATGGGCGAAGCGGACGTGGCCGGCCAGCTGCCTCTGTGGGTCATCATCGGTCGCTGGACCGTGCTGTTTGCCACGGCCACAGTGCTCTTCTACGCAGGTCAGGACTTTTTCGTAGGGGCGTGGCGTGACCTGAGGAACCGCCGCCTTGGCATGGATGTGCCCATCGTCATCGGACTGTGCACCGCTTTTCTGGGCAGCCTGGTGGCGACGCTGCGACAGCACGGGGAGGTTTATTTCGATTCCATCGTGATGTTTGTGTTTTTCGTGCTACTGGCACGTTTTTTCGAGATGCGCGGCCGTGTGCGGGCCGCCGACGCTATGGATCGGCTGGCCCGCATCGTGCCGGAGACTACCCGGCGTCTGCGCCGAGATGGCCGGGAAGAAGAGGTTGCCGTGATCGAGCTGAAACACGGCGACCGGCTGCAGCTCAGGCCGGGTGAAGCAGTGCCGGCGGACGGGGAAATCGTCGATGGCAGGAGCAGCTTTGACGAGTCGGCGCTGACGGGTGAGGCAATCCCGGTGGAGAAAGGCCCCGGCGAAGCGGTTTTCAGCGGCACCATCAACCGAGACCAACCGGTAACGGTGCAGGTCAGCCGCGTCGGAGCCGAATCCACCGCCGGCGAAATCCGTGATCTGCTGCAGCGGGGGCTGCACAGCCGGCCGCGATTCGCGCTACTGGCGGAGCGCGCGGCGGAGTGGTTCGTGGTCCTGGTCCTGTCGGTCGCGTCCATCACTGCGGGCACCTGGCTCTGGCTGGCGCCTGGCGAAGCGCTGGCGAATACCGTGGCGGTGCTCATAGTCACCTGTCCGTGTGCGCTGGCCCTCGCCACGCCGGTGGCCGTTGCCATCGGTGCCGGCCGCCTTGCCGAGCAAGGGATATTGCCCCTGCGCATGACAGCCGTGGAAGCTCTTGCCAGGGCCGACACGGCCGCCTTCGACAAAACCGGCACGTTGACCCAGGGGGTCCTGGAACTGGTGCACATGCAGGGGGCCGGTGGCTACGACAGGGATGCAGCCCTGGCCGTGGCGGCTGCGCTGGAGCGGCGCTCTGAGCACCCCGTAGCCCGTGCTCTGCAGCGAGCCGCGCCCCAGGGGGACGTGGAGGTCTCCGACTACCGCAACCTGCCCGGTTGCGGCGTGGTGGGGCTGGTGCGGGGACGGCATTGGAAGCTCGGAAAACCGGCTTTCGCGTTGGATGGGCTGGCGGCGGACGCGGAAGTGGGGGACACACTCAGCCGCCTCCAGGCACGGGGCCTACACACCGTCGTGCTGTCGGACGGGGAAGCTGCCCGGGGCGTCTTCGCCTTCCAGGATCCAGCGAGAACGGGCATCGAGACGCTGGCGTTGGAGCTGAAGAAGCTGGGGCTCAAGGAACTGGCTTTGCTGAGCGGCGACTCCGCTGTGAACGTGCGGCGCTTCGCGGCTGGTGCCGGCGTCCCCGAGGCGAAGGGGGATCTCACCCCCGGGGACAAGCTCGACTGGATTCGCCGCAAGCAGGCCTCGGGAAAACGGGTTCTCATGGTGGGCGATGGTATCAACGACGCGCCGACCCTTGCGGCGGCCGACGTCTCCGTCTCCTTCGCTGACGCGACCGATCTGGCCAAATCCCAGAGCGACCTGGTAATTCTCGCCAAGGATCTGTACGCCCTGGGTGAGGCGAGACGCCTGGCGCAACAGACTCGCCGGATCATCCTCCAGAATCTGCTCTGGGCGGCTGGCTACAACGTTCTGGCTGTACCGGCCGCGGCCCTTGGTCTGGTGCCCCCGTGGGCGGCGGCCATAGGTATGTCGGTGAGTTCCCTGGTGGTGGTCGGCAATGCGCTCAGGCTGCGCAAACGCAGCGCCCCGGTATCACGGTCGGCGACGAGGGGCCCTGTGCTCGCCCGGACCCGGTCGGTATCAGTGACCTGATCGGTGCGCCAGTGATTCTCTTTTGCCACTGCGCTGTATTAAGCTTGTGGTCCGTAACAGCAATACGCCACATCGGCGTGGGCTGCGGGGTTCCGCCAGAACCCTGACCTGACATACTCCGACGTACCTGCGTGCCACTACATTACCCGGCGGTCAGCGAATAACAACCACGTGCCTTAGAAGCAGCCATGATTTCCGTTGAGTTCAGAAAGAAAGTCCTGGAGGTGGTCGAGCAGACGGGACTTGCGCTAATTCTCGTTTCCACAGTGATCGCCATCGGCCAGGAAGTCTGGGTTATCGTCGAAAAGCGTCACGTCGACCTCGCTGATCTGCTGCTGCTTTTTATCTACATGGAGGTCGTCGCCATGGTGGGGATCTATTTCGAATCCCATTCCCTGCCCGTGCGCTTCCCCCTGTACATCGCCATGGTCGCCCTGGCGCGCTATCTGATTCTCGATTCTAAAGACATGCAGTGGAGTACGCTGATTGGGATCGGTGCCGTGATCCTGATCCTGGCTCTGGCAATCCTGGTGGTGCGTTTTGGACACGTGCGATTTCCGTACAACGAGTGACGGAGTACAAGCTTAATTCACCGCGCTCCATGCCCGAACGGGAATTCCGCTTCACCCTGTCCATTCCCCGGCAGGAGTATCTCCGCTACTACCAGGGCGCAGCGGGTCACGTTGTGGTGCGCAGCCTTTGCGGACTGCGCTTGCGTTTCCCGGCACGACTGCTGCGGACTTTCGTTACCCATCGGGGCGTCTACGGCGAGTTTTCCCTGTTGATCGACGATGCCAACAGGGTGTTGCACTTGGAGCGCCTTTCGGGCACCGCCTGACCCGGGACGCTCTGAAACCGTCAAAACCAGTGTGACGGAGTACTAGGAGGTTGGCTATGACGCTGGATTGTGCGCTGTCGCCGTGGCTTATTGGTGTTCTGCTGGTGCTTGCCGGCTCGCTGCAGGCCCAGACCTGGGAGGGACGTCTGACGGATGGCAGCCGCGTGCAGGTTGATCCGAGCACCAACCGGCCGGTGCTTCGCTCGCCCGGCGGTGTGGTCACGCCGCTTTGGGATGGCGTCCATCGTCTGCAGGACGGCCGCAGCATCACGGTTCGAGAAGGGGTTATGGTCCCGAACCGTGAGGTGATCGAGCTGCGTCGGGGTGTGCCACCGACATCCACACAGGGCTTCGTGGTCTCGGGCGCTTCACCGTGTGTAGTGCTGGTGCGCAAAGTGTGCGGACTCGATAACGAGTGCGGCGACAACGCCGCCTGCGGTCATGCCAGACAGCTGCACCAGATCGGCGTGGAAGAGGAGCGCGAGCTTGCGGCATCGGGCGCCTCTAGCGGCTTCCGCCAGACTCCCACCCAGTGTGCAGAGGCGCTGCGGGACGAAGCGTTCTTCCTGCCGTGCCAGCAGCGAGCGCGGGGCGGCGGGTCAACGCCGTGTGGTCAGCTGGTGAGCAAGGTCTGCGGCTCGGAAAACCGCTGCGGCGGTCAGCCGGCGTGTCCGTTGGCACGCCAGCTCTTCGATTTGGAGTATCAGGATAGGCTGAAAAGCCTGCGACCGGAGCAGATCACGGAGGCGGGCAAGCAGTGCCGCGAGGCGCTGACCGATTCGCGCGCTTTCGCGGCCTGTCCGCGCTGACGAGCTGGGATAGACCCGCCGCTTCAGTCGCCGGCCGCTGGGGCCAGCTGATCGGACAAGGGCACGGGCCTTTCGATGGCATAGCCTTGAGCGTAGTCGAAGCCGAGCTCGCGCAGCACAGCAAGGCTATCTTCTCCCTCCACCTGTTCGGCAACCGTGCGCATTCCCTGTGTCTTGGCGACCCCCTGGACTGCCGACACTATCGCGTGACTCAACCTGTCCGTGGCCACGTCGCGAATGAATTCGCCATCCAGCTTCAAGTAGCCCACGGGCAGATTCTTCAGGTAGACGAAGGAGCCGAGGTTGGCGCAGAAATCGTCGATGGCAAACTGGCAGCCCAGCTCGCCCAGCCGCGACGTGAAACGGGTGACGGCGGAGAGGTTGGCGACGACGGTGCCCTCGGTGATATCGAAACAGATAGTGCTCGGGTCCAACTGGTAACGCTCCAGCCGCTCGACCACGAAGTCCAGAAAGAACTCGTCCGTCACCGACTGATCCGAGATATTCAGCGTGTAGCAACCGGGCTTTGCTTTCTCCGGCGTCTTCTCGAGCAGCGCAAATGCATGCTGAACGACCCACTGGTCGATCTCGGTCATCAGGCGATGGTGTCGCGCTGCCGGCAGAAAGTCACTCGGAACGATGAGCTGGCCCGAGGGATCTTGCATGCGCAGCAAGAACTCCCGGTGCGCCTCCTCGCCGTTGCCCGCCAGGGCAAGGACGCGTTGGCTGTGGAGCTGAAAGCGGTTTTCCGCCAGTGCCTCGCGGATGTGGCGTTTCCACTCGGCTTCGCCGCGGCGTTGCGCAAGAGCCTGGTCGTCCTCTTTGTACACGTAGGTTCGGTTCGGACCGGATTCCCTGGCCACCTGACAGGCGGCTTGGGCGGAGTCCATCACCTCGGTGGTATCGCCACTCTGAGCCGTTACCGGCACCAGTCCCATGCTGACGCCCACTCGAACCTTTTCGCCGTCCCACGTGAACTCGAAGTCCTCTATGACCTGACGCAGGGAGCTGCAGATCTTGACGGCCATCTCCCGCGGACAGCCGCGCAGCAGCAGGCCGAACTCATCGTCCTCGACCCTTGCCAGCGTGTCGCTCTGGCGCACTGTTTCCCGCATGCGACCCGCGAGCTGCCTCAGAAGCTCATCACCGGCGGCTCGCCCGAGGCGTTCGTTCACGCGCCTGAACTGGTTCAGGTCCATATAACACACGGCGTGTTTGTTGCCGCCGGAGTGGGCGCTTTCCAAAGCGCTCTCCAGACGCTGCATGAACTCCTGCTGGTTTGCCAGGCCCGTTAACGGATCGTGTATCTCCTCCTCGGAGAGACCCTGCGATACTTCCACCATGATGGCTTGACCCTGCGTTGTCAGTTCCTCGATTCACTCCAACTAGGTATCTTACACGCGAGTGGGCCAGCCTGACAGTTGCCGGCTTGATACCGCAAATGTGACATATTGTTTTCAACATGAGGTTCGTTGTCTATCATGTGGTGGGTTTCTGGCGTGTAAGCGCCGATTAGTTTAGCCGTAAAGGGAGACACCAATTCATGGCATCAGCAATAACTAATGTCCCCGGCATCGGTCCGAGTGCGGCCGGGGAACTGGGCAAACAGGGGATTAAGACGGCGGAGGACCTGGCTTCGGCCAGCGTCGCAGCGATTGCCGCCGTCCCTGGTTTCAGCGAGGCGAGGGCGGCCAGCGTCAAAAAAGCGGCGGCTGAGCTGCTGGCTCAGGGGGGTGGCGCCGCTGCTGCTGCTGCTGCGAAGAAGACAGCGCCACGCAGAAGCAGCTCACCTAAGGCAAGAGTGAGCGCGAAGAAGCGGGCAGTGGCCTCCGCGGCTCAAGAGGTCCGGGGTGAAGTGGAGCCGAAGGCCGATAAAAAGCCGAAGAAGAAAAAAGACAAGGACAAACGCAAGGGGAAAAACAAGAAGAAAGACAAGAAGAAGGACAAGAAACGAAAAAAGAGTAAGAAGAATAAGTAGGGTAAGAACTGACGGACGTCACGCCCGTGCCGGGCGCCTCACCCGATGAGCGGCCGGTCAAGGTGCAGCCCCTGTCTCCGCACACCTGCCCGGCCACTCGTCGAGAAGTCTGCTCCACGCGCCGGCACTCTGTGCCCGACGCGGACGGCAAGGACCTCCGTCAGTCTTCGACGCCGAGCTCCGCCTGCACTGAACGCACGATTCGCGGGTCGTAGTGCAACAGCTCCTTGTTCTTGCCCGGATAGTCCAGGTTGCGGAGGAAATACCGGATACAGTTGACGCGTGCTCTCTTCTTGTCGTCGGACTTGATGATGGTCCAGGGGCAGTCAGCGGTGGAGGTGTAGAAGAACATATCCTCCTTGGCCTTAGTATAGGCATCCCACTTGTCCTGCGACTCCCGATCCACGGGGCTCAGCTTCCACTGTTTCAGGGGATCGTGGGTGCGGTTCGTGAACCGCCGCAGCTGCTCCTTCGCGCTGACCGAAAAGTAGAACTTGAACATGATGATGCCGGAACGAATGAGCATGCGCTCAAATTCCGGTACCGAGCGCAAAAACTCCTTGACCTCCTGTCCGGAACAGAAGCCCATAACCCGCTCGACCATGGCGCGGTTGTACCAGCTGCGGTCGAACAGGACGACCTCACCGCCGGACGGCAGATTTGGAACGTAACGCTGGAAGTACCACTGGGTTCGTTCCCGGTCGCTCGGCTTGTCCAGAGCGACGACCCGGGCGCCCCGAGGGTTCATGTGCTCCACAAAGCGCTTGATTGTTCCGCCCTTGCCCGCGGCATCCCGGCCTTCGTAGAGAGCGAGTATCCTGAGCCCTTCCTCCTTGGCCCAGTTCTGCATTTTCAGAAGCTCCACGTGCAGAGACATCATCAGGCTGAGGTACTGGGGTGTCTTGAGCTTGGTGAGCTTGCCTTTTAGGTCGGAGGGTACCTTGCCTTGCAGCTTGCCCGCTTTCTGGGCCAGCTTCAGCCTGTATTTCTCCGCGTCAGGCCCCGACGGTTTGATGGGCTCGCCGCCGGGCTGTGGTGCTTCTGCGACCGCGGGCGACGCAGCTGCGCTAGCTGTCGCGCCGCCGTTGCCCTTCTTGCCGGCGTGCTTGATGCGCTTTTCGTCCGTGTCGACGGCCAGTTCTTCCTGGTCGAGGAGGGCGTCGTCCTGCAGGTCTTCGCTCATTTTCTCCGCCTGCTTGGGCTTGGGCTTGTTGCCCGGTCTTGCATGGGTCGGTCTGTTCATCTTCTCTCCCCGGTGTTTACGGAATTGAGCTTGGTAGTTATTAGCGCCGCTGACCGGTCGGTCGATAGGGACCGCCGGCCGTCAACCTGCCTCCGAAGAAAAAAACATCCTATCAGAAGGCTGGAAATTGTGCAGGCTGCCTCGATAGTCCAGCACACTCAGCAGAAAGGACGTGGCTGAAATCCGGCCGAGACCTCCGGAAGCGCAATGGATTTCGCCAAACTTCCGGCAACCGTCGCGGCGCCCGGAGGGCGAGTAGAGCAGCGATGGCACCGGATCGCCGCAGTGGCGCCCCGTGTTGCTGTCGGTGGAGTGGTCGCCCGTGACACCAATCACCAGATCCTCCTGCATGAGCGGGGGAAGAACCCTGTCGATGCGTTCAATGAGGGTCCTCTTCTGCTCGGGTTTGCGATCGTGGGAGTAGATGTCCGTGCCCTTGATGTGCAGGAACACCAGGTCGTGCTCCTTGACGGCGGAGAGGGTGGCCGCGATCTTGCCCGTCAGATTGGTGTCGGGCATGGATGTGAAGCCCGGTTCCGTGATGGTGGTGTAGTGCAGTAGCTGGCCCAGACCCAGAACGGTGCGCTCGCCGGCGACCACGGCGGCGCTCAGGCCGAGGTGATGAATCAGGCTGTGCAGCCGCCGAATTCGGCCGGCACCCCGGGTGATGATGCCGTTGGCCAGCAACATGCCCTGGGCTTGCCGGTGCCGGTTGACGGGATGATCCCTGAGTCGCGCATGTGCTTCCCGGATGAATTGGTTCAGGGCATCCGCTGTCTTCGATGCGCCCGGGTCGTCCGGTTTTCGGGGGTAGCATTGCAGAACTCCGGCTCCTTCCTCTCCGGCGCCCGGATCCGTATCGGTGACGGCCGCCGAGACCTCAGGTCCCGTCAAGCGCAGCACCGCCCTGTGCTGGGTGGCGGGCTGCAGCGTTGCCGTGATTCCATGTCCCACGGAAACGTTCTGAAGCACCTCGGCCAGCACGTCCGTGCCCTCTCGAATGCGGCCGGCCCGTCGATCTATAAGCGACAGACCGTCGCTCTTGGGCTCGACGGTGGCGAAGTTGCAGCGCACGGCAACGTCCCCTGGCTGTATCGGCAATCCGATACCGGCGGCCTCAACCGGCCCGCGGGTCAGGCGCAAGGCATCGCGAAACGCCAGGCCGAAATGTACGCCGGTGCCCGTGTGGGTTCCCACGGGCATGCCGGGGTACAGGGGATCCACCAAACCGCACACCCCGCCCTCAGCGAGCGCATCCAGATTGGGCGTGGCGGCCGCTTCCAGGGGGGTGGCGCCGCCCAGAACGGGCGAGGCCCGGTCGCCCAGCCCGTCCAGGATGATTACCAGGCATTTTCGCAATGGGGGCATGTCACGTGCTCCGCGCGCGGGGTCGGACATCGGGGCCTTCCGCACCTCAGCGGAAAACCTCCTCGGGCTTGCGTTCGAATTCTTTGGACACCGTCCCGATGAGTATACGCATGATCTCTCGAATGACTTTCTCCTTGTCGTCGTTGGCGATGATCGGCACGCTCAGGCGGTCGGCCTCGGAAAGCAGATAGGACTGCAGGCGCCAGACGAAGTCGAACTGACCCAGGTAGCGTTCCGCCCGTCTTTCGGGCACGTCGCTGCCGCGCCCGCGAATCCGCTTGCGAAGCTTCTCCGGCTTGAGCACGGCAAGCATGACCGGCACGACGACAGCGTCGGTTTCCGTGGGCACTTTCTGCATGAAGGACGGTTGCACGTGCACGCCCTCGAGGATCAGCGAGACGCGCTCCCGCAAGGCCCGGTTGACGACGGCTTCCAGGGCCACGGACACCAGCTCGGCCTGAGTGCGGTAACCATCGGCCAGCAGCGCATCCTGGTCCGTGGTAACGACGCCCCCGCGAGGGGGGAGGGCCTCCCAGGCATTGAAGGAGGATTTGTGCAGCGCCGGCATCAGTCGCTCAGGGATCATCAAGCGCATGACCTCCCGAAGCATGTCCGTGGACTGGGTGCGCACGATCTCGAGTCGGGTGGCTAGCTCGGTCGCGATGGTGCTTTTCCCCGTGCCGGCGGTGCCGCCGATGACCAGCAGTATCGGCCTGCCGCTGTGCAGGAAGTCCACCCACACCAGGTAGCGCTTCGCCACGGCCGGGCCCAGATTCTTGTCCTCGTACAAGCACTTGTAAGTCATGTGGCCAAGGTGCTTGGAGGTGATTTCCGGTACGCGCTGGGTAACGAGCTGTTGATACATGGCTTGGCTGACGGCCGAGGATTCTTCGGGCGTCAGGCTGCAGGACTCAAGGCAACGCTGATGCTGTGCGC
This sequence comes from Gammaproteobacteria bacterium, assembly GCA_030066245.1. GTDB lineage: Bacteria > Pseudomonadota > Gammaproteobacteria > JAABTG01 > JAABTG01 > JASJBY01. The sequence goes on along the minus strand of JASJBY010000114.1, from coordinate 1,566 downwards.
GTGAGAAAGGCACCACCTGATCGTCGTGGTCGCGCACGTGAATGGTGGCGGGCGCCCGCGCGGGTGTCTTGTAGCGCTTGACGGTAGTCCCGTCGTACTTTTCCCAAAGCTGCTTGATGACCCGGTCGCGGAGCTCCGCCGTGGTGATGGTCTCCGCGTCACCCAGGTCCTCGCGCACTTTGTCGGCCAGCTCGTAGGCGGCTTCGAATGGCAGACCGGCATCCTGTAACGAGCGCGTCAGGATACCCCGGAGGAAGGGCACACGGGTCTGTGCACCCGAGTCTGTGACCAGTGGCTTCGCCATGCCTCGAACCGCTAAACCAGGTTGACAGGATTTAACTAAAATATTACACGACCGTTACGGAAACAATCTTGAGTGCCGTGCTCCGGGCATCCTGGAGCGCGAAGCTGCCGACGCGCCGTGGCTTTTCAGGGCGTCAAGGGAATAGGATTAGCGCTTGCATGGACTCATGAGCAGAGTTTCCACGGAGAAGACAAACGGGAGCACGGCCATGTCTCGTCATTTATTGGTGCTGCGTCATGCAAAGTCGGCCTGGGACACCGACGCGGCCTCAGATTTCCACAGGCCGCTGGCCAAGCGCGGCAAGAAGGACGGGCCTCGCATGGGAAAGTGGCTGGCAGAGCAGGCTTTGATCCCTGATCACGTGGTCAGCTCACCCGCGAAACGGGCCAGACAGACTGCAGTGGCGGTGTGCAAGCCTCTGGGCATAGCGAAACAAGCGATCCGCGAGGATGAGCGTATCTACATGGGCGTAACGGGGGGGTTGCTCCATGTGCTGGCCGATTGCCCCCCTGATGCAGAGACGGTGATGATCGTGGGACACAATCCCGGTCTGGAGGACCTTGTGGAGTATCTGTGCGGCGCGGTCGACGTGCCCGCCGACGGCAAAATGCTTCCGACTGCCACGGTAGCGCATCTGGAAATGCCCGACCGCTGGGATGCCCTGGCCGGGGGCAGCGCGCGTCTGCGCTCAATCACCCGGCCACGCTCTCTGGAGGCCTAGCCCGGATTTCTCAGTGCGCCGTGAAAAGGCGCGGTTCTTCAGTGGGTGAAATTCCCACCCGGCAACTGTCGCTCCAGCCGGTAGCAATCGGAGTGGCTGCGGAGGTAACGAAGCAGTCAAAGCCTCTGGTGTAGAGGGTCATTATAGTGACTTGGCGAGTATACAGGCCATAACGAGTAGTGAACGCTGAGCAGGCCTCGAAAAGGGTAATGCGGAAGCCGACCCGCCTGAGTTTCGGGGAAGGCCGCTGTCGTTGGGGAAGCGAGCGAAGCGCACCCAGCGGTTCCGCCGGGGTAGTGGCGATGGCATGTATGCACAAGGGGAACCGGCGCAACACGGGAAACCCCGGCTGGTGGTGGGACGTGCCCATCAACCAACACCCCGAGAGGGGCAGGTTGGGCTGGCTGGGGTGACGGGAGGCCTGTAGTACCGCTGAAGCCGGGTAATGCCGGTGGAGGGAAGGGGCCTCAGTTCGAGGGCAGTGTTGAAAGAAGTGAGGTAAAGGAGACTGGTGTGAGCCTACAAGCTCCAATAAAGCTAC
>JASJBY010000113.1 GCA_030066245.1 Gammaproteobacteria bacterium | reverse complement strand
TACGCCGCGCGGGTTGCACTCGCCGGTCCGTGCACGCAGTATCGCTGCAAATGAACCGAAGCTCGGAAGTACAGGCTATGAACGCAGAAACGATTCGAGTCGGCATTATCGGTGCCGGGGCCAATACTCGGAGGCACCACATACCCGGCCTTACCAGGCAGCAGGGCGTTGTAGTGGCCGCTGTCGCAAACCGCTCAGAAGCGTCAGGCGAGCGGGTGGCCAAAGAATTCGGAATCGCGCATGTTGCCGCCGACTGGGCAGAGATTATCGATGACGACAGCATCGATGCGGTGTGTGTCGGCACGTGGCCTTATATGCACGCGCCCGTGACCATCGCGGCCCTCGAGGCGGGCAAGCATGTCCTTTGCGAAGCGCGCATGGCCATGAACTCGCTGGAGGCCCACGCCATGCTGGCCTCTTCACGGCAGCGGCCACAGCTTACCGCACAGGTCGTACCGGCTCCGCATACGCTAGCTTTCGACCGAACCATCGCAGACATGATCGGAGAGGGCTTCGTCGGTGATTTGATCTCGGTGGATGCCCACATCACCACGGGCAGCCGATTTCCCGACTGGAATTCGCCCGTTCACTGGCGCTTCGACCGGGATCTCTCAGGGAACAACGTCATGTCGATGGGTATCTGGTACGAGGCCATCATGCGCTGGATCGGACCAGCCCGAACGGTCCACGCGGTGACACAGACGGTGGTCAGCCATCGCCGCGCGGCAGACGGGCGCCGGCGTGCTATGCCTGTCCCAGACTACGTGGAGGTGCTCTGCCGGATGGTGCAGGGGGGGACCATGCGCTTGATGGTGTCGACGGTGATCGGCCATGCGCCGGCAACGGCCGTGACCCTGTATGGCAGCGAGGGTACGCTTCGCTTGAGCGAAGCTGAAGGCGGCGGGCTGCGGCTCTGGGCGGGACGTCGCGGTGAGCCGGGGCTTCAGCAAGTGGAGATCGAACCGTCGAAGCGGAGCGAATGGCGCGTCGAGGAGGAGTTCATTAATGCGATCCGCGGCAGGGAGCCGGTAACTCACACGGATTTCGCCACCGGGGTGAAGTACATGGAGTGGACAGACGCCGTTGTCCGCTCGTCGCGCACCGGAGAAACGGTGCATCTGCCCCTGGACTTGGGCTGACCGTCGCCGAACATCGGGTTAGTTCCTTTCCGCTGTATAGTGGTCCAGAGAATAAACATCTTCATTGGCGTCGGTGTCCCGTTGGGCAGACTTCAGATGTTTCCCGCCGGCGAAACTCTGGAAGCGGACGCATCGATCAGATCGACCTGGCGCTGATGATTGTCGATCTAAGCGCAGGCGACAGGCTGACGCAATTGGTTTCTACGGTGATGGCGTTTCGAACATCGCTTCTGTGGGAAAGCGGCTGTTCTTGAGTGACAGGCCGCGCGAGGCCGCGTGGGATTGCCACGCACTCGGCACTGAACTTCGGCGCCGAAGAGGATCGTGGCCGCGCATCGTTGACCGCTGTGCCCCGAGCCTCGGCAGGACTTGGAAGAAGCTCTCGACGGCAGCGGGGAAATCTGCGAAACACCGCACACTTTCTCGGCTCGCGCTGTGCGGGAGGTCACAGAGGCCCGCCTGTGCATGCTCCAAACTTTCCGTGAAGGAAGCGGCGCCACCGGCGCGCTGTGGTTCATGGAGTAGCAGGAGGGCCACACATGCGAGTACATCGTCGGGCGCCAGGTGGAAGGTCGGTAACGGCGTGTCGAGGACGGGACGGTGTTTCCCTCGGAGGAGCGCTCCGAAGCGTCTCTGATTCGCTGTTGTGCAGGCGGGGAGCGGTGTGGCTGATCCTGCTGAGTGTCGGGACCTGCGGCATCAGTGCAGACATTCGTAACGACGGCGAGTGGAGCTATGCGTCGAAACGGGGCCTGATTAGACAGGCCGTGTCGGAAATTGCCGTTCTTCCAGCTATGCCCGCACCACCCGGCGTTCTCGCCAAAAACGCTGTTTCCGGGAACACCGCCCTCGAGTTATCGTTGTCTGAAAGCTTGATGTCGGAGCCCTTTGCCGAAGGCGTAGCCACGTTTCCGGCATCCAGGTCGTCCCGGGAGTTGACTCGTGCTCAGGTAGAGTGGCTGGTCAGTCGTCTGGCTCCGATGTACGGGCTTGATTCTGCGTTGGTGCTCGCCCTTATAGAGGCCGAATCCAGCTTTCGCGTGAATGCACGGTCTCCCAAGGATGCACGCGGCCTGATGCAGCTAATGCCAGCCACGGCGGAGCGCTTTGGTGTAACGGATGTTGACGAACCCATTGAGAATCTCAAGGGTGGAATGGCTTACCTGCGGTGGCTCATGGTGCGATTTCAGGGGGACGTACGCCTCGCACTCGCGGGCTACAACGCCGGCGAAGGGGCTGTGCGCCGCTACCGGGGAGTTCCGCCTTATGCCGAGACCCGGGCATACGTCAAGAAAGTCATGGCCCGCTACGGAAAGGAAAGCCACCCCGTACCGAGCTAGGCCATCCAATCGCCGGGTGCATGCCGTGTCCCGGCGGCTCGTGCCGGTACGGCCCCCACCGTGAATGCTCAACCGTGACCACGGATGCGCTACCAGGCATCGGTCTGGCTCCTACCCTTACCGGGTAAGATTCGGACTCCACCTGCGAGGGTGAGCTGTCAATCGCGGCTTTACTTCAGCACATCGCTGATGTCGCGCGACACGGGCTTTTCCAGCCAGGAAGGCATTGGCAGCTGCCTCTGCGCCAAGTAGTTCGGGTTCCAGAGCTTGCTGGCGTAGCGAAAGCCCGAGTCACAGAGAATGGTTACAATGGTTTTCCCGGGCCCCAGCCGCTTTGCAAGCCGCACGGCTCCGGCAAGATTGATTGCGGATGATCCTCCCAGGCACAGGCCTTCGTGCTCGAGCACCTCGAATAGCACGGGGAGCGCCTCTTCGTCGGTGATGAGGAATGGCTCGTCGACAACTGCACCGGCGACGTTGTCGGTGACTCTCCCCTGACCGATGCCCTCGCTGATGGAGTCGCCGTCGGTGGCTTTGAGCATGCCATCCCGAAAGTAGTGGTACATACAGGTTCCGAGGGGATCGGCAAGCCCGATGGTCACATTCTTGCTCTTAGACTTCAGGTACTCACTGACGCCCGAGATTGTGCCGCCCGTGCCGATGGCGCAAATGAAACCGTCCACCTCCCCTTGGGTCTGTGTCCAAATCTCTTTTCCGGTGTTGGCGAGATGGCCCTCCCGGTTGGCGGTATTGTCCCACTGGTCTGCGTAGAGAACAGGGGCAGCAGACTCGCGACGCAGCTTCTCTGCCAGGCGCTGGGCCACGTGCTGATACTGGTTGGGGTCACTGTAAGGCACGGCGGGGACCAGGATCAGCTCCGCCCCCAGGAGGCGCAGCGCATCCTTTTTCTCCTGGGACTGGGAGTCTGGCATAACGATGACCGTTCTGTAGCCCCGCGCGTTGCCCACAACTGTCAGCCCGATGCCGGTGTTACCCGCGGTGCCTTCGACAATGATGCCGCCGGGCTCCAGCAGCCCCTTTCGCTCTGCGTCCTCGACGATGTACTGCGCTGTGCGATCCTTTACCGAGCCGCCAGGATTCAGGAATTCGGCTTTGCCCAGGATATTGCAGCCGGTCTGCTGGGAGAGCCTCTCGAGCTTCAGGAGTGGCGTATTGCCTATGCTGCCGATGAGTCCATCGCGTATGTCCACGAGCTTCTCCGCAATGGTTTCGTGTGACTTTAGAACGCTCCTAAGAACTCTAAGCGTAGACCCCAGGCGGTGCTCGTGTCAGGCGCCCGCGGGCCCCACTTCGTGGCCAGGCGGGTTTCGAGCTGGATTCCGGATGCCTTGCAGTACACACTCAGTCAGCAGATGAGCGCCTCGGTCACTTGCGCGCACTCCGCGCATGAGGCCACACTTGCCGGATCTCGAGCGGCAGCTCGTAGCAAGGGATTCAAGCGGCGTTAATGCGTATCCTGCAACTCTGCGCCAACTGCGACGCCCACATCGTCGGCCTCTATCAGCGGACCGCAGATGCGCTGCAAGCGGGCGGGCATTCGGTCAGCACGGCGTTCCTGACGGGTCCTTCAGAGTCCTCTGTGGCGGGTGAGTTTGGCTCGGACGTGGAGTTCTTCAACCTGGCGGTGGGCCGGTACGGCAGCGCGCCCGGTTCGTGGGTGCAACGCGTCAGTGATTATTGTCACGCAAAGGAGATCGAGCTGGTCATTGCCCAGCGTCACCGGGCCTGCGCCGTCGCGGCCCGGATTGGACGCCGCCATGGTCCGCGCCGCCGTGTGGTCGTTTACCACGGGCTCGGGCAGTTTCGCCGCTGGCGCCGCCGGCTGTTCGCTCGCGCTTATTTGCGTCGATGGATTCTCGTCGGCGTCTCCAAGGCACTCCGCCATGACCTGCTGGCTAGCCGCTGCGGCTTCCGGACCGAGCAGGTGGTCGCCATACCCAACGCCATCGACGTGACGAGAGCACAGGCAGAGCAACTCGACCGGGCCGCAGCGCGACAGGCACTGGGAATTGCGCCCCAGGCGTTCGTGTTCGGCACCGTGGGCAGACTCTCCCCGAACAAGGGCCAGCGTTTCCTCGTTCAGGCATTCGCCGCCATAGCCGCGACTCTCGCCGACAGCCAGCTGGCCATTTTCGGTAGTGGCAGCACGGCAGAAGAGCTGGCGCAGCTGGTCTGGCGCCAAGGGTTGGGTGGGCGGATCCACCTGCTCGGTCACGTCCCCCAGGCTCACCGCTATCTGTCCGCCCTCGATGCCTTCGTGCTGCCGTCACTGGAAGAGTCATTCGGCGTGGCGCTGCTGGAGGCCATGACTGCCAGGCTGCCCGTTATCGCCACGACTGCCGGAGGCATACCTGAAGTTGTGGGCGAGACGGGAGAGCTGGTGCCCCCCGGCGACGAGGCAGCGCTGGCCGACGCCATGGTCAGGACCTACCGCATGACCTACGAAGCTCGGCACAGCGCGGGAGAGCGTGCCTGTCGGCGGGTGAGAGCGCACTTTGACCTGCCGCGTTACTACACGGCTTATCAGGACCTGGTACGGGGCATCCCCGAGTAAGAAACGCTTCGGGGAAGCTGACGTCGGTGCACTGTGTCAGGCGCCCAGCGCGAAGAAGGGCTTGATCGACAGGTACAGCACTGCTGCGATCGCGGCCAGGTAGACAATGAATCGCAGCGGGTTCTCGAGGAAGACATGCGCAATCGTCCGCCGATGTCCCTGTCGACGCAGCTCTTCATGGTGCTGTCGCTGGACTTCAAAACGCTGCGCCTGGTAATCGTCGATCAAGCGGCGGGCGGTCTCCCACTGGGTATTGTCCCGTAGCCAGATCGCTCCCGCTGAGATGCCGAAAGCGCTCGGTGGGGTCTCGTAGAAGTCAATCCGGTGGCTGCTAAGCAGGGCCCGCACCTCCTCGGCCTCGTCGTCCGGTACATGTCTCAGGGGAAACAGAAGCTTTGCCATTGGAGAAACCTGTGGTGAAGGCCCGGCAGCCTAGCAGATCTTCCCGGCGTGTCGTACAGGCCGCAAGCCCATGCGCCGGGAGACTGCCTGCGCCCGATTGCGTCAAGCCGGCAGGCCCCTCGTCGGCCGCGCACCCGGAGAAGACCTCCGGGCCGCGGCTTGAGACGCGTGCTTCCGGTCGGCAGTATGTGAGCGCTCACATACTGCCAAGGTATTGTAAGTTATGCATTGCGTCCTGACGCGTGATGGCTGCGGTCTTCTTCGACGCCGGGTGAAAGGCGCTCGGTTCGGCAGACACGCGCGCTGCCCCAAAGGGCGGTGCACGGGGGTGCGCCCACGGGTCTACGGCGGCAGCCGGCTTGATCGGCGTCCGTGGTTGTGTTCGTCACACAGAATCCCGCTAGAATGGCTGTCGCCACGGACTCCTGCCGGGCGACCCGTGCACCTGGAAAACGAGGGGAGAATGCCTGCGTTGCTCCGCTACCTGGCCTTACTTTTCCTGCTGGTGCCCTGCCTGGTCGCGGCCGCCGAAGTCAAACAGTCGCGTAACTCCGAGACAGAATTGTTCTCCTGGCAGGTGGAAGACCGGGGCTTCAGTCTCGAGTTGGTACAGCTGCACACGGACTTTGTCAGGGCCGTTTACGGTGCCCGGGGGTTCCCGCCTGCCCTAATCGATGGCATTGCCGAGTACTGCGTGTTCGGAACCATCGCCATCAACACTTCGGATGCTCAACTGTCCTATCGAGTGGCCGACTGGCGGTATGTGACGCCAGACGGTGAACAGCACCCCCTGAAGACCAAGACCCAGTGGACGACCGAGTGGATGAAGATGGGCGTGCCCTATAACTGGTCGATCCTCCCTGATGATCAGACCTTTGAAGTGGGCGACTGGAGCCAGGGCTTTACCACCGTCAGGCTGCCCCGCGAAAGCGTCTTCGATCTCGTTTATTCCTGGACCGTAGAGGGAAAAACTCATGTCAGCAGAATCGAGGAACTTCGCTGTGCACCGGAGCATTTGCCAGAACGTTAGCCGCGCCCGCAGGCAGCTGGTGCTTGCCGCGCTTTGTCTTATCCTGGTGCAGCCGCTCGCCGCTCAGCAAGTCGTTCCTGAGCTGGGTCATACACTCACCGCTTTGCCGGCGCCGATGTCCGGCGCCTCCTTCACGCTGCAGGACACGGACGAGGAGACGCACGCCCTTAACGACTATCGCGGTAAGGTTATTCTTCTCAACTTCTGGGCAACCTGGTGTCCTCCCTGTCGGCGGGAAATCCCGTCCATGGAAAGACTCTACCAGCTTCTGAAGGAAGAGGGCTTCGTGGTGCTCGCCGTCAACCAGTGGGAGGATCCCGACCATGTTTTCGCTTACCTCGGCCAGCTCGAAGCCGACCCTTCCTTTCCCATTCTCTTCGACCCGGAGAGCGAGGTGGCGAAAGCCTACGGCGTGAAGGGCCTGCCGACTACGTTCCTTCTCGATAAGGACGGCAAAGTGCGTTATCGCGCCGTGGGGGGGCGAGAGTTCGACCATCCGGAGGTGGTGGCGACAATCCGCCGGCTGCTGGAGTGAAAAACAAGGAAAGGCCGGTCTCGAGCGGCGTTTCACTGTGTGCAAGCTTACGTCCCTGGCGGTGCGTGAGCATGCTTCGGTGGCTGCGCCCGCGCGCTGCCACTCGACACTGGTCCTTGATCCTGGGAGTACCTGCTGGGTAGAGTCAAAAAAAGAGCGCCGCACGACGCGGCGCTCCATCCCCTGTTTTCTGCGGTTTGTTCGGCTCAGGTGGCTACATGTTTTCGCCGCCTCGTCCACGCAACCCCTGCGAGACTGATACCCATGAGGGCGAGAGTTGCGGGTTCGGGGACGCCGAGCGCCTCATCTATGACTATGTTGTCGAGCGAGAGGCCTGGCGTAGCATCGTCACCTACTCGGCTCAGTCGCTATGCGAGCAGCCACTTCTTCAGTTGCTGTGCTGGAAGCCGTACGAGATAACCCAGGTGAGAAACAAGGCCCAGGCTGCGATGGTTAGCCCGGCGTGAGCGCGTTCGTTTCGGGTTAGTGCCAGCATAATCACCACCGCGAGAAACAGCAGCAGCCATCCGAGCACCGGATCGTGCTGGCCCATGAAGACCGGGTAGATCAGCATACCCCACACAGTGGTGGCACCGAGAGCGGCAAAGAACTTTCGATGCACGCGGAAGTAGTACACGCGCGAGTCGAAGTCCTCCACGACCTCGGAGCTCGGGATCAGCAAAGTGGTTGCCATGTACAGCGCCGCCGGCCCTGACAACAGAAACAGATACTTGAAGTAGGTCCAGGACTCTACCCCCCGAAGGTCCCACAGGCTCCACCAAAGGTGAATGTAGAGCAGCAGCATGAATACGACCCACGCGCCGTGCACCCAGTAGGTGTGGGCACGGTCCTGCGCCCTGGCGAACGCCGCCAAGCCCGCTATCAGGCGCGCAATGCCGAGAGCCACGAGTACCGCAAACATTGCGGAGAGAAAAGGAAAAACCGAGTATCCCATCGGACGCTGGTTCCGTCGTTATCGTTCAACTGCAGGTGTGGCGACAAAGCCAGCCACAGGACACGCCTATCATTATCAGGGAAGCTGCAGAAGATCTCACTATCACCTTTTTCCCGGAACTCACTTGCTTCCAACTTGCCGGTGCATGCTGCGGGGGGGTTGTCTTGTTGCCGTCGGCGGTCGCGCGTGGTCACCTGCCTCTGGCAAGGGTACGACGACCAGATGGCGCCTGACGCCGATTAGGTCAACGGGGTTCAGCCGCATGTTGGCGGGTATTCTTCTCAAAGAACCGACGTCAGTCTACTCGGAAACGGCTCCCGCCGACCCCGAAAAATAGTCCTTAAGTGCGCAATCTGTCGATTCCGTCCCTGAGGTCGTCCGCCCGACGCCGGTGTATCTGAGGCACGTGTGCTCTGTCGGGTCAGCATCGCTGCGCAGAACAACGATGAGTAGAGGGAACTGGGCGTACCCAGCCATGAAGGGATGCGTGCCGGCAATCCGCCGAAAATGGGTGCATCGGTCCAAGTCAAGGAAAACGCCGCTGGTCTTGCCGGATGGGCGAGTTCCACGGTGACCCGAAGGACAAATGCAAGCGCTCAGCTAACTCCTCTACCTTGTCGACGCCATCAACGAGAAGGCTCAGCAGGACATCGCAAGAATCCGCCTCACCGGTCCTGATCACTTCCTTGCCCGGTCCAAGGCCGGAGAATCGGCCGTAAATGTTGAGGCGCATCTCCCGAAAGCCCAGCTTGACCGAAAAAACTGCTCGGTAAAACGCTACACCCGAGCCTGGGAGGGGCGTTAGCTCCGCTAAATCTCGCCAGGCCATCCCTGACCTGGCGAGAAGCGGAAATGACGGACGTCCGCTTTCCATGCGCCGCCCGCCATCTACGCCGCTGCGCCAACGCCCCTCCCGGGCTCCTACTCAGGGGCTGACCTGCCCGTGATCGACTCTTGTGCGCACTCATTTAGGCGTGAACGACGACCATGTCGTCCAACCCTTCAGCGTGAGTACGAGCTCCCCTGATCAAGCATCCCCGTCGCGGTGCATGCTGTTCGCATGGGACCTTACCCAGCCGTCCGAACGTAGTGGTCCTATGTCCGCTTCCGGAGTTGCGGGGAGGTAACCGGATTAAGAAGCTATGTTCCGCCTGGCGTCACGGCATCCACTTGACGGCTTCCTGGCCCCTGCAACCTGACATTGCCGGGGAACTGAGCAGCGGATTTCATGGGGGCGGGGCATGGCCGGTATGACCGCGCCGTGGGCGGGCAGTCCCTGCTTGTGCCGAGCGCAAGATAGGAGGTGTTGAGATGGAGATGGTGGACGGGGTCCTGAAGATTGACAAGTTCCTGACGGTGACGCTGGGTATTATCGTATTGTTCGTGGTTAAGCGCCTGAATGGTGCGGTCGGTTTCCTGCGGGAGTTCAATATCCCGGAGCCGGTTACCGGTGGGCTGCTGTTCTTGGTGCTGTTTGGAATCATATTCGCAGTGAGCGGCACTGCGGTCGAGTTCGACCAGGAAGCACGGGACGTCCTGCTGGTCTATTTCTTCACCACCATCGGAATCAACGCCAGCCTCAAAGATCTGCGTGCAGGCGGCAAACCCCCGGCGATCCTGCTGGTGATCACGATTGGCTATATGATTGTCCAGAATCTTACCGGGGTATCGGTGGCGGCGCTCTTTGGCGAACCTGCCGCGGGCGGACTTCTGGCCGGCACGGTGTCGCTCATCGGTGGTCACGGCACGGCCATCGCCTGGGCACCGCGAATCGCGGAGGATTTCGGCATCGCCAATGCTATGGAGGTGGGCATTGCCTGTGCGACCTTCGGCCTGATCCTGGCGAGCCTGATGGGCGGCCCCATCGCGAAGTTCCTGATTATGAGGCATCACCTCACCCCGGCTAAGGTGGAAACACAGGACGCGGCTGTGTCCTAGCCGCGAGAAGAAAAGGCTATCGGCGCCCTGGATTTTCTCGACGCAGTCCTTGCCATCCACATCAGCGGAATCTTCGGGATCCTCCTGAACGAAGGACTTGCAGAGCTTGGGCTCAAGCTGCCGTTGTTTGTCACCTGCCTGTTCGCAGGCATCCTCATCACCAACCTGATCCCCAAGAATTTCCCACACATCAGCGGAACCCCCTGGCCGACTCGCACGCCATCCATGGCGCTGATCGCAGAAAGGTCACTCGGCGCCTTCCTGGCCATGTCGCTCATGAGCATGCAGCTGTGCACGCTGATTGACCTGGCCGGCCCCCTGTTGACCGTCCTCTCCGTGCAGTTCGTTTTGGCGGTTGCCATCAATATCTTCGTGGTTTTCCCTGCCATGGGTCGCAACTACGACGCTGCTGTGGTGTGCTCCGGTTTCGGCGGTATCTCCCTTGGCTCGACACCTACCGCGATGGCCAACATGTCCGCGGTGACCAAGCGCTACGGCACGTCGAATCTGGCCTTCCTCAGCGTGCCCCTCGTATGTGCGTTCTTCATCGACCTCGTCACCGCATTGTTGATCCCGTTCTTCCTTGCGCACTTTTAAACCGACAAGATACGCAGTTGACCGTCGCGTTTCGCACACCGCTGCCCGAACATTGTTCAGGGCGCCGTTTGGAGTTTGATTCGCCCCGTCACGCTCAAGCATTACAGCACAAACACGGGGGCGGTTTTGGGAAAGAATAAAACCGGACGACTGCGTCTGAGCGAGAGCATCGCTTTACAGAACGATAATGTCCGTGCGGTTCCGCCGCCACTAAGACGCTTGTCGCCGTGGTTAATTTGTGACGTGTATACAATTCAGCATGCCGCTGAAAAGGACGGGACTCCCAACGCCGGCAGAATGCCGAAGGCAGACGCTTGAGGCATGCGTAGTGATTGGCGGCAATCGAGCCAATCAAGACAACAGCGTCTTTGACGGTTATCAGAAAGAGCTGCCGGTAGTCAGGACGGGGTGATCTTCTTTCTTAGCGTTACTCTGAAGCTCCGAGAGGGCGTCGGTGAACGACTGTTCCAACCCTTCGTTCGCATGAGATTTGAGCAACGCGCCATAATTGGCCAGCCATTCGGAGAGGGGGCGCCTTTTTGACTTATAGGTTGCAGAGAAAATGTCCCAAGCAATATTGCTGTTGGACGAGACATCATACTTGGTGAGTTCCCATTGCGTACGAACCGATAACCGCACCCTCGGATCATCCGCTTGCTTACCAGCTAATAGCACACGGAGCTCAGAGAGGCCCAGGTTTACAGCCGTATACGGCTCTCCCGCTTCAAGGGGATCCCGCAGTCTGAACCGCTCCCTATCTTTGACGACAGGGGCGTAACAAATGTTCGGATTCTGCTGCTGGGGCAGTCTGAGTATCCGTCTTTCCAGAACGGTCCTCGTGAAATGGTCATCTTGCAGGGAAGGAAGGACTTTGTTGACCTCGTACCGGTGAGCCGGCGCCATTTCAACTTGTGCCCGGGTATCGACGTGTGCCCCAGTGGCTGCACCAGTAGCTGTTCCGATAATTGCAGAAGCTACCCCAGAGCTGCTTACGACAAGGGGAGCAAAGGCTTCGCTGCACTCGGCCATCTGACAGAAAGCCACCCGGGCCACGGCGCCTGCGGCAAATCCAACTAGGGCGCCAGCCCCGGCCCCTGCGAAGGCGTTCTTTGCGGTGTCGCCGCTTTCTGTGCGGTTATAGAGTTGCAGGACGTCCCCTGCCAAGGGTTCACTGGACGCAATCGGGACATAGACACCGATTGTCTTAACTCCGGACAGATCAGGTTTTAGCCCATGGTTAGAGGCAAAGCCACTCGAAAGAAGGATGAAAATGCAGGCGATGGCAAAATGTCAGCGTCTTCGCAGACTATGGCGGAGCCTGTTCCGGACGCAGCCATGTCGTAATGTATCCATGATGAGCAGGTAGACGGGCAGGCGGACCGTTCTGGATAGGGTCATGGACGTGTCGTCTCTTTACCCCTCGAGCAGCGCTGGTGTCGCTTTCACCAATCCAAATCCAGACGATGACGGAAAGCCAGATCGAATGCCTCTATGGGCTACAGCGACAGGCGCAGAGAAAACTTCAGCAGGCTGTTGGGGTAAGGCGCAGTTGGATATCCGAGCGCCGATCTCGGCTTATGCTGCCTTTGGGCCAGCTATTGCCGCATGGGTGTTCGGTTAGGGCCGTACCGGCATGAGTGGCCGGGAC
>JASJBY010000112.1 GCA_030066245.1 Gammaproteobacteria bacterium | reverse complement strand
GACGGCCGCTATCCCTGCGGCCGACGGTCCCAGCCACTCATGCCGGTACGGCCCTAACCGAACACCAACGCTGGGAGCCGGACCTTGCGGCTGGGTGGGAGCTTGCGGAGCGCACGCCCCGCTCGGGCCTTTCGCCTGCGGCGCTGGCACAGATGGTCAATAATTAAAAAAAGAAATCTGGACCGAGTTCTTGGCGCGGCCTCGGGCGGGGTTTGCCTGCGGACAGGTCACACCTTTACCGGGTCATACATAGATTTGTCCTATAAATTTTTTGTTATGTAATCGTTTGCGGTGATTTCCATTTTCTAGAGGAGACCTGAGGTAGGGCCGGCCGAATAGGGTACGGCGATGTTTGCCATAGACCAGCAGCTGTCCAGGGAGCGCTACCAACGGCTCTCGGTGCGGTATGACTATGCGACTCGGCGCATCGAGCCGGTCCGCAGGCAGACCATCGACATGCTTCGCCTGGAGCGTGGACATCGTGTCCTCGACGTTGGCTGCGGCACTGGGAAGAGTTTCGAGATGCTGCGCGACGCGGTGGGTCCGGAAGGGGTTGTGGTGGGCGTAGAGCAGTCGCCCGAGATGCTGTATAGAGCCCGTGAGCGGGTTCGAAAGGCCGGCTGGGACAATGTACGGCTCATCCAGTCGACCATCGAGTCGGCCGATTTAACGGGACCTTTCGATGCGGTGCTTTTCGTATACACACAGGACGTGCTGCAATCGGATGAGGCGCTGGCGCACGTTTTTGCGGCGACGCCATCCGGCGCGCGGGTGGCGTCAACCGGCCTCAAACTCTTTCCTTGGTACGTCGGTATTGCCAATGTGTGGCTGCTGGCGACCTCCTATCCTTATTTCACCACGTTCAGGGGGCTCGCCAGACCCTGGGCGCCGCTTGAGCCCTACGTACATCGGCTCAGCGTGCATTCAACGTTCTATGGCAGCGGCTACATTGCAGAAGCGGTGCGGCGCTGACGTTCCCTCTGAAACCGGCCCATCCGATGGTGCTGGCGGGAATCGGCGGCTGGCTGCGGGTAAGCCAGGATTCACGGCGACGCATTTTCGGTTGCTGGCCAGGCAGCGCCGGTCTCGGTGAATTCAGGCAGATCGGTCGCGTCTTCCACGTAAGGTGCGGTCCAACCCAGCACGGCACTGGCGTGCTCGCAGCGTCGCGCGAGGTCTGCCGGACTGCCTCCACCCAAATGAACGATGCCGAAGCGATAGCTCCCCAACCACTTGAAATCCCGTTGTATCTGACTGGATGACTTCGGAAACTGCAGCAGCAATCCATCCGGCGAGGCGGCACGGAACGCGCGTCGTTGAGATGCCGTTGGCATCGGTACGCAGGCAGATGGATCGAAGCTGCGATACACGAAGCTGGACGCACAGGCCGCGGTCGGCTCTGTCGTGGGCAAAGTCGCCGGGTCGGTGCCATGGCACAGGGCTATTGCCATTTCGTGCGGCCTCTTTCCGTCGACGCGGGCGTACAGGTCGGAAAACTGAGCAGCCATCCTCGGGTTGAACTCGATCACCTTGAGCTTGCCGCTCCGTTCCTCGAGCATGAACTCCATGTTGAAGAAACCGTGGTTGAAACCGACCTCCCGCAGGAATCGAGCCGCGATTTCCTCGGCCTTCCTCTGCAGGTGCTCGGGGAGAAGACTCGGATAGTCCCACCGCATAAACGCATCGGTGCCTGGATACATGATTGCATCCACGATACCCAGGCGGCGGACGTCGCCGTCGAAACAATAACCATCCAGACAGTACTGGCGGCCCTGCAGGTTCTCCTCGATCATCAGGCTGTGGGCCGTACCGGCGTCTGGCAGTCGTTGACGCACGATTTTCTCAAAGGGCTCCACGAGATGACGGATAGTCCACTGTTCCCGCCTGCTGAATCGCGTGTGGTCGTAGAGTGCTTGGTGGCTGTGGACGGTCCTGGCCAAGACGGAGAAGGCCGCTTTGACAGGTTTGACGAAGCCTGGGTAGTCCAGACCTTCGGGGATGTCGGCGTCGTACGCTGCTTCCAGCCTGCGAGACGGGATGTTGGCTTCCGGCGCGACGCGTTCCAGGACTTCCCGCGCATAGAGCTTATGCTGACAAGCGAGTACGGCCTCTACGGCGGTGCCTGGCCAACGCAGCTTTTCAGCAATCAGGGCGGCACAGAGTGCGCCGAACTGTTCATGGTTGCTGACCACGGCGCGTGCCCCCTGCAGTCTGGCTCGCAGTGCTGCAAGGTTGCTGAAACGGTCCATATCGAACCAAGCCAGTCGGGCGTTGCTCGGAAAGCTGAACAGGTCGAAGCCGGCGTGCAGCATCGCCCACCTCGGCGACAGCTTGCGAAATTCAATGCGGTCCCAATCGTAGCTGAACAGCACCAGAGTCTTGTTGCACTTCACGGTGTCACCATTGCAGAGGTTTCCGGGAAAAAACCGTCGCGTTGCCGCGGGCTTGGGATGGCCGCCTGCCATCGGGAGGACGTCCTGTGCGGGTCCCGGCGGGTCTTGAGTCCACTTTGTCCAGCCGTTGCCGGCCAGGCTTCACGGTCTCAATCGTAACCTGTCCCGACACTATAGACTACCAGGCCCCGAACAAGTTACCCGCACGCCACATCACGGATCAACCAGGTCGAAATCGTGGTTTCGGCGGCTAGCAGCGGATCCGGCGGGTGCCTTGCACGGTCCCGAGGAACGCTCTCCAGCCGTTGAGGAGGAGCTTGGCGATGGCGCCTCGAGCGCCGGCAACGCCACCAAGCACGCCAAACACGCATGGTCGTACTTTCGGGCTTGACCGCCATCTTGTACGGGCGGGACTTCGTGTTAAATTATATAAATCAACCGGTTATTTTCTTTTCCGGTGCTCTGTAACTTTCCCGATTGTTGTTAACGGCAAGCTTTTCACGCAAACTTGGCCGCGGTTAATGGAGGTGTGTTCGTGAGCCCGCGTTCCCATGCGCCCGACGCGGCGAGAGCCGTGGTCCAATATCGTCATCATGCCCGTGGCTACGATGCTTCGGCGCAGCGGACGATGCGTATTCGCGAGCGCACAATCGAGAAGCTCGGCTTGCGCCCCGGAGACCGGGTCTTGGATGTGGCGTCCGGCACGGGCCTGAGCTTTCCGCTTCTGCGCGCAGCAGTCGGTGCCCAGGGAGCGGTTGTCGGCATCGACGTCAGCCCGGAAATGACGCGCCTGGCCCGGCAGCGGGTCACAGAGGCCGGCTGGCAGAACGTCACGCTGCTGGAGTCGCCAATCGAGTCGGCCCACATTCCCGGGCCACTTGATGCCGTTCTTTTTCATTTCACCCATGACGTCATGCGTTCCCCGAAGGCGCTCGAGCGGATTTTCGCGGCCGCCGGCCCTGACGTTCGGATTGCCATCGCGGGAATGAAATACGTGCCCTGGTGGATGGCGCCTGTCAACGTCATCGTGCGAGCCAAGGCGCGCCCCTACATGACCACTTTCGAAGGGTTGCACACACCCTGGGATCTGGCATTGCCCTACCTCTCGGAGTTCGAGTGGCGCTCGGTGCTGTTCGGCATCGGCTACATCGGTTGGGGCCGGGTTCAAAGTGGCGCAGGAGCTGCATTCACTTCCGACCATGGCCGCCGTTAGCTTACCCGATACAGAACAGCCTACTCGCCATGGACCGCATAAACCTGTCTAGGCCTGTTGGCAATTTGCCCCCGAGAAAGCCAGGACAAGCCAGGCTAAGGCCCGAAATTCTGGAAGGTTGGTGGGCAACAATCAGCTGGTATCCTGACGGGCACGCAAAAGTCCTACTCTACGGAGCTGCATCAGTCAGCAACCAACCATGAGCGAACCGTTGGAAGGCGAGAGAACCCTGGTCAATCGATGGCTGGTGATGACCAAGGTGGCGCTCGCGCTCCTGGTGCTTAATTTCCTGACCAGCTTCAACAATGTCTGGTCAACCCCCTGGGTTCGACCGGACACGCGCATCGCCCCCGACCTCGCTGGACTTTGGCTGATTCTGCTGTTGCTCGTTGCGGTGTACGGTCGCGTCGGACGGCGCGCGATTGCGGTTCTGACCGGCATCTTCCTGTTGGTGGTGATAGGCCGCTATGTGGATGTGACGGTACCGTCGTGGCTCGGCCGGAAAGTGAACATATACTGGGACGCCCAACACCTGCCCAAGTTTCTTGACGTGGCCAGCCAGGATTATGCCTGGTGGCAGATTGTCGGCATGGTTGCCGCACTTATTGCGGGCTTCTGGCTATTGACCCGGCTGATCCGGGTGTGTATCGAAGTACTTGCTAGGCATGCGGCCCCTTACGCATTGCGTTCGCCAACGGCCTGGGTATTCGCCCTGGCTGCGCTGGGCCTGATTGCGGCCAGTTTCATGCAGGTCCAGGCAGCCATGCCTTATGTGTCGGCCCCGGTCTTCCCGGTCTATAAGCGCCAGGCTCACCTGTTGGCAGCCGCATTTCTCCCGGGCCGTTTTCGAGCGGAGTTGCCCGAGTCGCCGCCGCTTGCCTCTGACCTCAAGGTGCTCGGGGGGGCCGAGGTCAAGGTCGTGTTCCTCGAATCCTACGGCGCGACAACTTATGAGCGGGATGACCTTTTCGAGGTCATCAGTCCTGCGCGTCAACGCCTGGAGCAGGCGGCCAACGCACAAGGTCGTAAGGTTTTGTCGGCTTTCGTTCGGGCGGCCGCCTTCGGCGGTGCCTCGGATCTGTCGCACCTTAGCTTTCTTTCGGGTATCGATCTGACTGATCCCATTCGCCACGATCTGCTCATCACAACCGATCGCCCAACCATGCTCGACACCTTCGAGCAGGCGGGCTATCGAACCATCGGCCTGTACCCGGCCATGAGTTGGGATTGGCCTGAAGTGTCGTTCTACGACTTTGACCATTACCACGATGCACCTAGCCTGGACTACAGGGGGCCGAAGTTCGGGCTCTGGTGGTTGCCCGATCAGTTCTCCATGGCACGCATCGACGAGATGTATCCACCCGATCCTGACGGCAAGCCCCGGTTCTTGTTCTATCCGACGATAACGACCCACATCCCGTTTCGGCCAACCCCGCCCTATCAGCCCGACTGGTCGCGGGTTACATCCGACGAACCGTATTCCGAAGAAGCTACCGCGAAAGCGATGGCGGATGCGATCGATTGGCACGGTCTGTTCCAAGGGTACATCGACACGATCAACTATACATTCGTCTGGTTGGCCGGTTATCAGGCGCTGCCGCAACCCCGCGAATCGATTCTGATCCTGCTGGGCGATCACCAACCGGCCGGCGGGATAACCGGGCCTAACGCGACCTGGAACGTGCCTGTTCATGTTATCACCAGCAACGAAACCATCGCCGAGCGGCTGCGGCAGCACGGATTCATTGATGGCGTGAATCCGCTGCAGAAGTCGCTTGGTCACATCAGCGATCTGGGCCTGCTTCTGCTGTCGGTCTTCGATAGCGGTGGGGAAGGAGTGGAAGATCCCGCTCCGGTTGTCGAGAGCTCGCAACGCCAAGCTGTCAAACGAGCCGCACTCTGAGTTGGACCGCGCCGGACGGACAGGTGCCGGGGATGGTAGGTCGTAGACGGTAGATGGTAGGACGTAGGTCGTAGGTCTCAGATGGTAGATGGTAGATGGTAGATGGTAGATAGGGGAAGAGAACTGACGTGGCCGCATAGTTGACACCGAGGACGTATCCAGACGGTTTGGTTCGCCGCCCCTTCCAACCGTCCATGCTCAAGAAAGCTGACACCCTTGAACGCTGACATCGTGCCTCAGCCCTGCAGCGACTCCCCCTCATCTACCGTCTACCATCTACCGTCTACCCTCTTCCCCCACCATTTCGATCGCCATCGCCAGGGCCGCCTCCAGGCTGCCCGCGCTGACGCGGCCCGTGGCGGCAAGCTCCAGCGCCGTGCCGTGGTCAACGGAGGTGCGGATGAAAGGCAGGCCCAGCGTGACGTTCACGGATTGTCCGAACCCCAGGTGCTTGAGGACCGGTAGCCCTTGGTCGTGATACATGGTGAGCACCGCGTCCACCTGAGCGAGGCGTTGGGGCGTGAAGGCGGTGTCCGCGGGCACCGGCCCTGCGATATCAGCGTTTGCCTGGCGCCTGATCGCCTGCAAAGCCGGTACGATGATGTCAGTCTCCTCCTGTCCGAGGTGGCCTCCCTCGCCCGCGTGAGGATTCAGGCCGCATACGCTGATGCGTGGTCTTGCAAGTCCGAATCGTGTTCTCAGCTCTCGGATCAGGACGGTCAGCACCGCTTCCACCGCTTCCCGTGAGATCCCGGCACTTACCTGAGCCAGCGGTAGGTGCGTCGTGACCAGCGCGACCCGCAGGCCCGGGGCGCTGAGCATCATTACCGGTCGGTCCGCCTGACTTAACGCGGCGAGATACTCCGTGTGGCCGGTGAAAGCGATGCCCGCTTCGTTGATGATCCCCTTGTGAACCGGGCCTGTCACCAGGGCGTCGTATTGCTCGCTCAGGCAGCCTTGGGCTGCGGAACTGAGCGTTTCGAGGACATAGCTGGCGTTGGCCGTGTCAAGCTGTCCGGGTGTGACCGGCTCTTCGAGCCGGATGGGGTGGACTTCCAGGTTGCCCGGCTGGTGGTGCCGGCGCTGTGGCGAAGGCGTCTGGATGCGCACCTGGAGGCCGAGCTGCCGGGCCCGCGCGCTCAACAACTCAGGATCCGCCATGGCGATGAGCCGGGCGGGCCACTCGCGACAGGCAGCCATCAGCACGAGATCCGGACCGATTCCGGCTGGTTCACCTGGGGTGAGAACGATGCGGGGGACTCGAACGCTCAAAATCTGCAGCCGGAGAAAGCTTCCGGCTCAATTCTCAAGACGGTACTCTACGTAAGCCTCATCGCGAAGCCGCCTAATCCAGGTCTGGATTTCTTCCTCGGTTTTGCGCTCGCGGATCAAATTTCTCGCCTCGGTCCGGCGGATGTCCTCGGTGCCGTCATGCTGGCGTCGCGCCAGTACCTGAACAATGTGCCAGCCGAACTCAGTTTGAAACGGATTGCTGACCTCGTCAGGTTGCAGCTTAGCCATGGTGGCCGCGAACTGGGGCATGACATCGGCACCGCTTATCCAGCCCAGATCGCCGCCTTTAATGGCCGACCCGCTGTCCTCGGAATGGGAACGGGCCAGCTCTGCGAAATCCTCTCCATTCTCGATGCGTTGCTTGAGCTGCTGGAGCCTTAGACGAGTGTCCTGCTCGGAGGTGATCTCATCCGGGCGCAAAAGGATATGGCGCGCGTGCACCTGGGAAATGAGCCGTACCTGGCTGCGTCGGGCGTCCAGTAGTTTGACGATGTGGAAGCCGCCTGAATTTCTGATCGGATCAGTGACGTCTCCAACACTCATCTCGATGACGGAGTCGGCGAATAATGTCGGGAGCTGGTCCGCCTTCCGCCAGCCCAGATCGCCTCCTTGCAGCCCTTGGCGGCCGTCAGAGACGGCAACTGCCATCTGTGCAAAGTCCGCTCCCTCTCGCAGCTCCTCCACCACCTGCTCGGCCTTCCGGCGGGCAGCCTCGATGGTTTCCGGAGACGGGGCCTCCGGCAGGGCGATCAGGATGTGGCCCAGCCGGAACTCGTCGTCTGGCGCCCGCTGATGGGCCATGGTGGCGAGGAAGTCCTGTACCTCCCGATCCGTTACCTTTATCCGCTGGCTCACCTGTCTTTCCCGGAGCCGGGTGATGGTGAGCTCCGCCCTGATCTCCTCCCGGAAGCCCGCGAAGTCGTAGCCGTCCGCCTCCAGGATGGTTCGAAACTCCGACAGGGACAACCTGTTCTGCTGAGCAATCTGCCGCATGGCCTGGTTGAGGGTCTTGTCGTCCACGCGCACGCCGGTCCGATCAGCCAGCTGCAGCTGCAGCCTGTTCAGGACGAGACGTTCCAGCACCTGCTTCTCCAGCACGTCTCGGGGCGGAGCTTGGGTGCGGTTCTGCGCCAGCTGAGAAACAACCGAACGCATGCGCTGGTCAAGCTCGGTTTTGACTATCACATCTTCGTTGACGAGCGCGACGATACGGTCGATTTCCTGGATGGGACTGCCCTGACCCATACCCGCCAGCGGGAACAGCAGCAGTAGAGCGGATAAAACACGCATGATCGCTGGGCTTGAGACCTACCGGGAAAATGGCATAGGCTTGCGACCCTCGCGATTATAGCGGGTTTCCGGCAGCGGTCTAGAATTCGTTCTGGTAGCCTGGGATTTGCTCTTCGAGGAAATCCACGGTGCCGCTTCCGAAGCCGCCAAGCCCCTTGAGCTCCAGCTGAACGAAGAACTGGTTGGTGGTATCTCCGTCGCTGTCATTCAGATAGCGGCGGGCCACGGCGCGCACGCCCCAGCAGCAACTGTTGTACTCGAAGCCTCCGAAGGTTTCCAGCAGTCGGGAGTCGGGAATGTCATAGTTCCAACGGCCCACCATGCTCCAGCGCGAGGTGAGGGGCCAGCGAAAAGAGAGGTCGCCCTGTTGCACCGATGCCACATCGGCCTCCTCCGGACGACGCAGAAACCGGTAGCTCAAGTTCAGGACGCGCCTGTCGTCCGGCCGGTATCGCAGCAGCACGGTGCCCCGGTTCGTGCGGGACTCCCCCGTATCCCACTGTACGTCCCCATTCAGACTCCAGCCGCTGGCCAGTGCGCCGGACAGCTCGGCCACGATGTCGGAAGAATTCTTGGTGCGAGGTCGCTGGTCCGGGAGCGTGACGCGACGGTTACGGAAGTAGAAAAGCTGGCCGATGCTGGCCCGCAACGGCTCGCTGCCGTCGCCCAGATTGACCAGACGCGACGTGAGGGCAAGGGTCAGCTGGTTGGTGTCACCAATGCGATCAGTACCTGTGAATCGGTTCTCGCGAAAGAGTTGCGCAAAGCTGAACGTGAATTCACCCGTGTCGAAGACGGGCAGGTCGGACTGGTTCTTGCGCGTGACGTAGAGATAATAGGCGCGCGGCTCGAGTGTCTGCAGAAAAGACCGACTACTCAGCTGCAGCTCGCGTTCGAAGAACAAACCGGAGTCCGCGCTGAACGAGGGGATCAGGCGGTCAGGGGTCTTGTCCTGGGTGGATTCATTATCGGTCAGGTCGTAGGCGGTGTAATTCAAGGTCGCCTTGGGAATCAGGAAACCGGCCGGAGCGCGCAACGGAAAACTCACGCTGGGCCGAATATCGTAGCGCTCGCCGGTTACCCCCTCGTCCCGCCGAAAGCGCACCGCTTCGCTCCGCAACTGCGGGTTCAGCCTGCGGCTGGGCTCGAGAAAGGAGGTCTGCACAAGCAGTTGCGGCACTCGCTCGTACGGCTCCTCGTCCTTGCTAACGGTTCGGTCCACCACGTCGAAGCCCTCCACGCGAGCCCGCGCGGACCAGCCCCTGGACTGGAATCGCAGGTCGCCACGGCGCGGGAGAAAACGGGTGCTCGAAACCGAAAGGTTGGTTCCGAGCTGCTCGAAGTACCGCTTGTCGGAAGCGTCGGCTGCGTCTATGTCCAAGCGCCAGTTGGGGTTGAACTGCTGCTGGTGCCTGACGACGACCAGATGACGCGACTTGTTGGCGTCCATGTCGTCGTTCAGATATTCACCCTGGAGAGAGCCGCTGGCTGCAGGGGTCAGGTAACGGAACTCGCCGGTGGCCATGAGCCCGCGGTCTTCCATGGCGCGCACGCCGATGGTGGCGTCCCGATTGGGGGCGATATTCCAGTAGAAGGGCTGATACACTTCGGCGCCTCTTTCGCCCGAGTTACCGAAGGCGGGTGCGAGAAAACCGGTCTTGCGTCGGTCAGACAGGGGGAAGCTTATCCGGGGTGTCCACGCAACGGGGACGCCCTTGAAGCGCAGAGTTGCGTTCTTGGCGGTGCCGACCTCGGTTTCTTTGTCCAGCTTCACGGAGTCTGCCCGTATCAGCCAGTCGATGGCGCCCGGCGCGCAGGTGGTATAGGTCGCATTCTGCGCCAGAACCTGCGTGGTTCCGAAAGCGATGGACTGAGCATTGCCGCGCCCATGCTTGTCCGCCAGTCGGTAGTGCGCCTCTTCTACCCAGCCCAGGCTGGTGGGTATTTCGTACTGGGCCCGGCTGCCGGAGAGATAGATGTCGATGTCCCAGAAACGGGTGGGCCCCTCAGTGTGGATGGTCTCCAGGTCCGGGTTGTACACCACCGTGTCGGCCGTCAGCCAGCGACCCTGATACTCTACCTGCACTTCGCCCTGGAAGGTGGTCGGTCCGCCCATCACCATATCCGTCTGGTCCGCGAGCACCTGCAGCGTGTCGCTCTCGACCAAGCCCAGGTCCGGACGGGGCGGTGCCCGTCCAGCATCGGGGCACAGCCGCCACTTGTCGACTGCCCCAGCCTGCGGGGGGGCAGACAGGCTGAGGCAGATGACTGCCAGGAGCGGAAGGCGCGCGCGTGTCGATGTGTAAGTCATGCAATACCAGGGTTATTGTTATGGCCACGCTGAGCGGCCTAACCTTCGCATAGATGGCGGGGCGCTTCAATCAAGCGGTCATCCTATCGCCGCCAGGTGTCTCGCCGGCGCACTGTAAGAAGGCAGCGCAAAAAGCGGTCTTGTCTCATATGCAGAGCAGGGAAGTGCGTTTCCAGGCGTTACTCATGTCCGTGATGGCGGATGTCTATCGCTACGCTTTCTGGTTGTGTCGAGATCCCCATCATGCAGAGGAGCTGGTACAGGAGACCTATCTCCGAGCCTGGCGATCCCTTGACAGCCTGAAAGACGACAAAGCGGCAAAGACCTGGCTTATCACCATCCTACGGCGGGAACATGCCCGTTGTTTCGAGCGAAACCGGCCTGACATCAGCGACGTGGACCCGGAGGTGCTTGCCGGACACGGCGGCTATGATACGAGCACCGAAGCTTTCAGCCTGCGTCGCGCCCTTGCCGCATTACCCGAAGAGTACGCCGAGCCACTGCTGATGCAGGTGATCGGCGGCTACACGGCGGAAGAAATCGCGCGCCTCCTGGAACTTAGCCCCAGCGCCGTCAACACTCGCCTATTCCGGGCCAGGAGCAAATTGAGGGAGGTGCTGGACGGACCCGACAGAGACATGCCAGCCACGGTCCAAGCCGATCATGAACTGTCTTGAGTTTCGCCGCCGTTTCACCATCGACCCCTCTGGCAACGGCCCTGAGATCGCGGCTCACCGACAGCAATGCCCCGCCTGTGACCGCTTCGCAGAACGCATGGGCGAGTTCGAGAAGCGCCTGCGCCAGGCGATGGCCGTGGATATGCCGGAAGGCATGGCGGAGCGCATCGGCCGGCGGCTGGAGGCGGAGACTCCAAAGCTGACCGAGGAGTCCCTCGACAGGCACCTTGAATCGGCCGTGCGGGTCGATGTCCCCGAGGGCCTTGCCGGGCGCATCCTGCTTCGCCACTCTTTTGAGCGGCAGCGCCGGGTCCGCCGTCGGTGGTATCTGTCTGCAGCGCTTGCGGCCGGACTGGCTTTGGCCGTAGGCCTCTCAATCTTCTGGCCATCCCCTGGCAGCCATGGAGGGCTTGCCCACCAGGTGGTTGCCCACATCGAGGAGGACACCCAGGCGTTACTTAGCAGGGCGCAGGTGCGGGACTTCGCCCTGTCTGCGACCCTGGCGACCTTCGGCATGTACCTGGAGGAGGACATCGGCTCGGTGACCTATGCCGGGATCTGTGAGGTCGGCACGACGCTTGGAGCGCACCTGGTGGTCGCGGGGGAGTCGGGGCCTGTTACGGTCATCGTCCTGCCCTACAAGCCGGTGCAGCGGGCGCGTGCCTTTCAAGCTGATGGCTACACGGGGCTTCTGCTACCGGCCCATCACGGCAGCGTTGCAGTCGTGGCGCAGCACCCGCAGGCGGTGGCCTCCACAGCGCGGCGGGTGAGCGAGGCGCTGCGATGGTCGCTTTGAGCCGAGCCTATCCCATCCTTGACCCCCTCCGCACCATGGCCGCTGCGAAGTTCTACGGCGCTGGCCGGGGCCTGTACTTCATACGGCGACCACGTGCCATCAGCCGCAAGCCCGTCAGGTGGGGTATTTCGTGGTTCTTCGGCTACAGATGAAAGTCGACGAGGGTTGCGCGGGCGATATGGTATTGCAGACAGGCGCCCAGCTCGAAGTCTG
>JASJBY010000009.1 GCA_030066245.1 Gammaproteobacteria bacterium | reverse complement strand
GCGTCGGGGGTCAGGTCTAGCAGCGGAGCATCTGTTTATCACACGAAACTTGCGCGGAGGGTCTTGCACGCCTGCAAAACAATCGCTCAGCCTGAAGCTCCCGTTTTCTCCAAGCACGTCAGGCAGCCTCTATGGGTCGGATCGCCTTGAGGGCGTCGGCAGATTCTCGCTCGGCGACGGCGAGTTCGTACTGGTCCTGAAGGTTCATCCAGCTCTGGGCATCAGTCCGGAAAAGCTTCGCCAGGCGCAGCGCAGTCTCGGCACTGATGCCGCGGCGAAGGCGCACGATTTCGTTGACCCGCGCTGGAGTAACCCCTATGGCCTTTGCTAGCGCGGTGCTGGACAAGCAGAAGAACTCCATGAAGTCGTGCTTGAGAATCTCGCCGGGATGTACTGGCTCCAGCCGGCTCATGATCGAACTCCTCGCTCAGTGATAGTCAACAACTTTAACATCGAAGGCGTTACCGTCCTCAAATCGAAAGCAGATCCGCCACTGGTCATTAATGCGTATGCTGTACTGGCCTTTTCGATTTCCTTTCAGTGCCTCCAGTCGATTGCCGGGTGGCACTCGAAGAGGAGCGCACAGGGCCGAGGGTCTTTCCTTTTTCCTTTTTCCTTTTTCTTTTTTCCTTTTGCCTTCTCCACTCTTTTGTTATTGAGCCGCGACTCTTGCAGACAAGCACATGACATGGTGCAAGAACCGATAAGGATCAGAGGCCACCTATGCCCACCGCTCGACGTGCAAGCCCTCGACGCGCTCGAACTCACGTACGTTTCCGGTCACCAAGGTCACTCCAAGGCTCAGGGCATGGGCCGCAATCAGAAGGTCGTTGCCCCCGATGGGCAACCCCGCCCGCTGCAACTGGGTCCGTACCCGACCGTACCAGCGACCCGCCTCGGCATCGAAAGAAACGATCTCCAGCGGCAGAAGGAAGCGCTCCAAGCGTTCCAGGTTCTCGGCTGTGCGCGCACTGTTCTCGACGCCGAAACGCAGCTCGGCGTAGGTGACGGCGGAGATCCCTACGTCGCCGAGCGAATAGCTGCGCAGGCGCTCAAGCGGCCCTGGAGCTCTGCGGTTGATCGCGTAGATGCAGATATCCGTGTCGAGCAGGACCTTCATTCAATGGCCTTGCGGTCCTGCACCGGCGGTTGTGTACGCTCTATGTTAATGTCCTCGGGAAATTCCCGAAGGGCATCGAACATGACCTGCCACGGATCATCCGTCGGCAACAGGACCACGGCGTTGCCGAGCCGTTTGATCGCCACCTCGTCGCCCGAGAAGCGGTAGCTCTTGGGCAGACGCACGGCTTGGCTATTGCCGCTCATGAACAGCTTTGCGGTTTCCATCGGTGCCTCCAAGACAAACGTATATACATTACGTATATACTATGCCGCGCAGGCTAGCAATAACCCGCCCCGTTGGTGGTCACCAACTTGGACACGACCGAGAGAGCAGGTCTTCATGCCGCACCTGTCCCTGTCGGCGCAGATGCCTTCCCAGCGCACTACCGGATGGCGGAGGGTTATACGGGATCCGTGGCGCAGCGCTGCGGGAGTTTTGCGGGAATCAGGGGCCATACCCAGGACGGTCTAACGCCCGAGGCAAAACTCGTCCAATATCCCTTAATGCAAAGCCCGACCCCGGCCCTCTGCTCGGCAGGTAGGTCGAGGGTGAAACCTCCGGTGCCACCGGGCCGAAGTTACGCTTCCTCCGACCAGCGCCGCCGCATGAACACGATCCGCCAGATGTGGGCGAGTGCGCCGAGTGTCAGCGCCATCGAGACGGCGTAGAGCCAAAGGTATGCCGCGGACGAAATCGCCGATCCGTCCGGACGTGCTTGGGCGAATATTCCGGCCGCATGGATCATGACGAGACTGGCGATAATCAGTCCCAGCGGCGTCAGAAGAACCACCCATTTCGTCGCAATAACCAGGATGCCCTCTTCGCGGTCAAGCCAGAGCGGAGCAATGACGGCGATATAGGTCGGGTCAATTACTGCGCCTTCCCGGTCGCGTATTGCGAAGAGCCGCGTCAAGGTGTGCCGTAGAATGACCAGCCGAGCCAGGCTACTGGCCACAACCAGGCAGCCGGCAGCAAGCGCTGCGGGGAATAGCAGGACGAGTTGAATCACCGTGATCGGCACCTCACCGATCGGGGTAGCCAGTTTGTCAAACTTGGCCATGCGCTCGAGTTCTGCCGAGGCGGCCTCAAGATCGGCTCGCGTAGCGGAAATGGCCGACTCAAGAGCGTCAATTTCGGCTTCGACCAGCGGGATACGCGCGTTGACGACATCGCGAAGGCGAAATAGGGCATCCTCGTATTGCCTGAGGTCCCAGGTGAAGAACCCGCGAAGGGCGTGTGCGTCGTCGGGACGCGGACTTTGCATACGCCAGTGTTCATCGGCCCGATTCAGCCAACCGCAGGCGCGGTCGACCACCCCGGTGAGCGCTTCCTTATCGGTTCCGGCCGCGCCAAGCGTTGCGGATGAGATACCTGCGATCTGGCGAAGAAAACGTCGGTTCTCGGCACGGAAACTGTTGCATAGCGTGCAGGCAACATAGTCGGCTACGCCCTGGGAGCTGTCGGTCAAGCGCCATTCGCACGGGTGTTCGATCCCAAGACTTAGATGGCGGATAGTCTGATGAGCTTCCGCGGGCGGCTCGGGCCGCCCGCCCGCGGCCCAGTCGCGCAGGCCTTCAAGCGAGTGGTCGGCGTATTCGGCGCGTTTTTCGCGAATGGATGGTACGCGCTTGCGCGCGGTTTCGATCATCTCTTCGAAGGCTTCCCAGCTTCGCGCAAAATCCGCGAATGCGTGAATGCGGTTGAGAAGCGCGCGCATGGTGTCAAGTTCGGCCTGCCCCTGTGCAACGGCAGCATCTGTCTTCGCCCTGTCCTCGGCTAAGCGGGCCGCTCGTGATTCAAGGTCCGCAAGCTGGACGCTGAAACCCAGGAAGGGCACGACAATTAGGGCGAAGACGGACAGGCCGATCACCAGAAGGCCGAAGAGCGTCCGGCGAAAGGTGCGCAACTGGGCGCCATAGAGTTCGAAGACGCGGCCGATTTCCTCGGCGACGAGAGCATCGTTGGCCATGATGGCGTTCTCCCACTGCCAGGAAACCGCTCGACCGGCGCTATGGCTTCAAAGAAAGTTTGATCCTACGGCCTGGCTGCGGGATAGCAACAGAAAACGGAGAAGGTCGATTTTCTCATCGCGCCGATTGCCGTGGGAGCCTGACAACATCCAGGGCTATTCGCGACTCCGGGCGATTCCTTGGGCGGAGCAACGGTTCGCTGGACCTTTGCTTTCCTCCGCCTCACCCACCCGTCGCCTCCAGTAGAAACCGCGTCTATTCCGCTTATATGAAAGCCAATGCCTATGCCCCGTTATCGATTCTCCATACTCACCAACGCCAGTCTTGACAAAACGACGGGATTACGCAGCAATCTCGGGAGCTCCTATTTCAACCAAACCCTCACGCATCAGCGCCGAGCTCGTTCGGTGTTGTCCCTTAGCCATTGGCCGAACTGCTCTTCTGTCATCTGGCCTGCGGCCAGATCCATTACGGCCTGAGTGGCGGCCACTTCCGTTGCTGTCAGATTGGCGCCATTGCGGGGAAGAAAGACGTAGGCCACCATGAAGCCGACGCGCTTGTTGCCGTCTATGAAAGGATGATTGCGAATGATACCGGTAGCATATGCCGCGGCGAGAGTGGAAAGATCGGGGTCGTCATAGGCATGGATCTGTTGCGGCCGGGCCAGTGCGGATTCGAGAAGTCCGCGATCACGGATTCCGGACTCCCCGCCATGGTCTGCCAGTACGCGCTCATGGATAGCTATGGTGACGTCCTCTCGGATCCAGGCCGGTCTCGTCACTTCGCAAGGGCCTTAAGCGTGTTGCGATAGCGGCGCATGCCTTCCTCTGCGTCAATCATTTGCTGCTCGAACTCTGGATCGTAAGGAGTCAGCCGATAGCCGCCTTCCGGCGATTCCGTAAGAATCACCCTGTCACCGTCTTCGACGTGCAGGCGGCTAAGAGCTTCCCTGGGCAATCGCACGCCCATCGAGTTGCCAACCTTGATGATTTTCAGTTCAACCATTCCCAGAGCCTCATTGCTGTAATTACTTAAGTAATTACGCCATGCGGCTAGGCAAGTCAAGTCAGAGCAGGATGCTAGAGTCCGGCTGCTGGTCAGCACCGCACGAAATGCAGACTGGGCTTCCCAGCTCGGCCGCCGGGTAGGGCGCGGTGATACATTCCGACCGGTGCCCCGACAGAACCTGGCGGTCCTCGCCGCTCTATACCTTGCCCCCCGCCATTTCCATACACCTTCGCCAAAAGAAAGAACGACCGCACCAGGCGATGCCGCCTTTTTGACTACGCGAATCGAACGCGTTTACTTGGCCGGAATGACGTCGTACCTGCCATCCGTGCGCACATAGATAATGCTCTCCGCTCCCGCCTGGGACGAGACCTGATGCACCGACTCTCCCTTCGAGCTGAAATAGCTACCCGGGTCCAGGGTCTTGAGGTCGGTCTCACCGGGCACTTGGTACTGTGGTTGGCCTTTGATTACCACGGCCCGAAAGCTTGAGCCGTGGATCTCTATCTTGCCCTTGAATCCAGCCGGTAGCTTGACAAAGGTCCCGTTCAACTGCCCGTCCTGCGGGTTGCCCCAGAGAAAGGCAACCTTCGGTCCAGCGGCGGAGGCCGGGATGCCGGGCTGTTCGACCCAGACGATGTTCGATGCGTGCACGTTGATCGGTCTTTCCCCGCTATCAGACGCCTGTTTTGGAGGAAGGACGAGATATGGCCCCCGCTCGATCTCGATGTACCCCACATTGGCACTTCCCTTGGCGGCAGTTATGTGTACCTCTCCTCTGGGCTGCGTCCAGAAGGAACCCACCGGCAGCCACATAGGAGCGGCGTCAGGATCATCATTGTGGACGTGACCGCTGATGACCACGCCGCGGTAAGAGACGTTGTGAATATGCGGTGGCGAGGAAAAACCATCCACAAACTTCACGAGAAAACCTGTGGGACCGATGCCGTTGCGGTGGCCCCAAAGCGTACCCGCCTGCGGGCTCTTGTCGCCACGGGCGGGGTTGAGCTTCTCCCACTGAACTTCGGACGCCAAGACAACATCTGTAGAAGGTCTGTGCTGACTTCCACCGGCATGGGCCGAGTCAGCAAGGACCCACGCTGTCAACACCATGGCCATTACTGTCGTTTTCACGCCGTTATCTCTTTTCCGTGTTTGATACGGGGCAGAACTCTGAAGCGGACATGTCCCCGAATGAGCTGGTGTGCTCGGACCGGCAGCCCAGTGGCGCGCCGCAACTTGGCGCGGTTTCCGGCGCGACGCAGGCGAGCAGCGATGCGTCCTCTCATTTTATGCGCTCCAGAAGACCGTTCGATTCTCCGTTGGAGACCATCCGCTCGCATTGGTCGGGTGTGAGCCGCTGATTATTATCGCTGGTACGTTCATGCATGAGGTTCGCCGGGTCGGCCGCGTGTTCTCCGCTGTTCATCAACACGTGTGCAAGCTCATGTGCCAGACCGACGCCGGGATGCGGGAGCTGTCTAGTGAGCCAAACGGTGTCGGCCAGTTCGGGTCGGCGCCGACTGTTCACGCGACCGAAGCTCACTGCGTCGTAGCGCACCCGCTCCAGAGTATCGCTCAGAAAATACACGACAGGCTTACCGAAGTCATTCCATCGGATAAGCTCGACCGCCTGGTCCTGCAGGTAATACCGGAAGCGTTCAGGTCCGTCGATAAAATGCATGGTGATCCCGGGTGTGCGGATGCCGCATTGTGCGAGTATGCCTGCGGCGGTGTTGAACGCCTCCTGCACGGTGGCCCGTTCCCATCCCGAGTGCGCCATGACGGCTGCTGCCGGCCGGAAGACATGCGTCAACCCAGCGGTCTCGATGACGGGTGGTGGTAATCGGTAGGTGTAAGTCTCCGTCAACTCCATCCGGGTTCTCTGCGCGGGACATGGGCCGCGTTTCATGGCGACGGGATCGGGCAGGAACCCGATCGCCACATGTCTTCGGCTGTTTGCGCTGGAGGTGGCGCGCGAGAAGATCGCCTGCTTCAACTCCGGCGCGCCCATCTCTGGCCTTTCTGCCAGCAAGCACGCCGCCAATGCGGTTACGCGCACGACGGCATAGCTGGAGCCGGACACCATGCGGGGTTGGCCGTTAAAACCGGTAACCACTATCCGCTCCCCCGGCACCATAAGATGAACACTCTTCGCACCCCTATTGGAACGCTCGGCCAGATTGCCGGAATCATCCCCCGAGGTGACAGTGATCAGGTTCGGCAGGGAGAGCGCGGCGGGGTACACCGGGCGTTCGTCGATGTCGCGACCGTCGTTGCCGGCCGAGGCTATGAACAGGATGTCCGGTGCTGCGCGTGCCGCCGCTTCGAAGTCCTGCCATTCCTCGTAACGGTTGCTGCCCAGGGACATGTTAACGATGCGCACGCCATGCTTGCTCGCGTGCTGAACGAGGCTCGTCATGCGTGACATATCGGGACGCGGATAGCGATAGGGAACCAGGCGCGCCACCGGTGATTCCAGCAGCAACAGGCTGGCCGTGCGGGTGCCATGACGCTGGGGAAAGAATGGGGAGCGGGCGGGGTTCGCGTCGAAGGGTCGCGGATCCATATCCCAGAAGTCGAAGCCCAGTGCATTGTCTTCTTCATCACGCGCGAGGCGAGACGCGATCTCAGGCAACCGATAGTTGACCCCCGCATCCAACATTCCCACCGCAATTCCCCCTGGGTCCACGCCTTTCGGTATTGGGGGGTTCAGTAGTTCGTACTTGCCGGTGGCACGCAGGTCGGAATCGAGCAGGTCTATCTGTAGCGGATTGTCGTCACTGCCGTAGCGAAGGCTGCGGGCAGCGCGGATGCGACAGTTCGGACCGGCGGCGATGAATGTCTGCGGTCGGGGTGTTCCCGCAACCATGAGACTGTGGGTCACAACGACTTGGCGCAAGCGCCCGCCGGCACTTCGCGCGACGACCGTCACTTCACTGGTCTTGCCGAGTTGCAGTCGGCGACTCCAGCCGTTCACGGGCCCTTCCAACGGCAACTCGATTTCGGATGTCACCTCCGTTACTGTCTCGAATACGATTCCGGGGTTCTCAGGCTGTGCCTTACAGGCAGCGGTGAGTATTCGACGCAGAAGATTTTCGTCTTGTTCCACCGGAGTATCATCCGCAGCGATGTCTGCGCTGACAAGAGCCGTACACGCGACCAGAAGAGCAGTTGAGAGGGCGTTCACTGAACCCAAGAAACCTGTCGGGTACAACCCGACCTACCCGTGTTCGGGAAGGCACTATCGAATCAGAAGACCGAGAAGGGGATTGTCATGCAATCCCGTGAAACTATCCAATGTTCTCCAGTTACAGGGCGCTTTTTGTGGCACGGGTGCGCCGGGGGTCGTTGCGGGGGCCTCGGCGCCGCCATTGTTTTGAGGGAAAGGGTCCTCTGCTCTTTAAAGCCAACGGCTAGACTCGTTGAAAGAATCTCAGGAGTAAGCCGAGAAAGGCCATGTACCGAGTCAGTTTCGGAGCTTGGCGAATGATCCCCAGATGCACCCTGCTTCTTAGCCTGCTGGTGGCTGTGCCGGTGGACGCGCCTGCGGCGAAGTACTCCTCAGCCGCCCAAATCCGGGACGCCTGCACCAAGCCGGTGCCCGAGGTGGTCAGCGACAGGCTGCACAAATATTTGCAGGAAAGCGATGGGGCCGTAGCCAGCATGCCCAAGGTTACCTGCATCGCCATACTGTTCGGCGACAGCCGCGACCGGATATTGAGCTTCAAGCCGTCGCCGGACCGCAGCTATTTCGTGACCCGGACGACGAAACCCTCTCGCCGCCAGCACGCCTACGAGATGGGCCAGACGCCAGTGAACTTCGCCAGGAAGCTGGCGGCGGGCTGGCAAATCCGGCGGTGGGAGTTCGAGAATCCGGAGTTCAGGATCTCGGAAGGCCAAAGTCTCGTATTCCGGCGTGTCGATGCCGAGCCAAAGGGCGTGTTGGATAGGCAAACGATCCGGGTCGTTCGGTCATTTCCAATAGCGCACAGCGGCCAGCTGGTGGAGCGCCTGTTCCTTTTAGTGGACGATTGGGGCCAATGGCGTTCGCCAGACAAGCCGGCGGAGCGCAAGTGGCATATCTACTCGGAGCGGGCGAATGCCGTTCTGCTGCACTCGGTTCTGTATACGGAGGGCGGCCGGGGGCCGAACTGGGACTCGGCCAGTATACGCACCCTTGTCTACATGAAGGGCACCGAGTTTGACCTGATGGTGAACGCTGAACAGCTTGCGCCGCTTCGAGCGTATATGGACAACTTCCAGGTCTGGGCGGTCGAGTAACGGGGGAGTTGGTTCCGAGGCTCATCAGAGCCTGCACTCAATGGCCTCGCGGTCCTAGCCCGGCGGGAGGGCACGTTCCGGATGCACGCCCT
Source organism: Gammaproteobacteria bacterium (assembly GCA_030066245.1). Lineage (GTDB taxonomy): Bacteria > Pseudomonadota > Gammaproteobacteria > JAABTG01 > JAABTG01 > JASJBY01. The sequence goes on along the minus strand of JASJBY010000009.1, from coordinate 22,496 downwards.
CGGGAAATTTCCGAAGGCCGTCGAACATGACCTGCCACGGGTCCTCTGTGGGCAACAGGACCACGGCGTTGCCAGTCGTTTGGTCGCCACCTCGTCGCCCTTAAAACGGTAGCTCTTGGACAGGCGCACCGCCTGGCTATTGCCGCTCATGAAGAGCTTTGCGGTTTCCGTCGATGCCTTCAAGCAAGGAGTATATACACCGTATTTGCCATGCCGCGCAGGCTAGCGATACGGGGCTCCGTTGTTGCTCATCAGCTTGGAAACAACGGAACGAGCAGGTTTAGTGTCGCACTCGACCCTGTCGGCGTCGGTGCCTGCCTGGTGCACTACCGGATGATGGATGGCCCTACGGGAACCGTGACGTCGCCAATCATTGCGGGAGTTCTTCGCCAATCAATCCTGCAGACTGTCATTCGCGCTTTGCAGCCCTGGGTGTGCGCGGGTCGAGCGCCTCCTGCTCCAGGCAGCATGTGCCTGCCGCCAGCCATTCCGCAGCCAATGCCGCCGCAGCGCCCTCGTCGTTGGCGTACGCTTCCAGGCGCTCGCGATCGTCGGGCTTGAAAGGCGCAGAGGCAACGGAGCTGTCAGGCGGCTCCATCAGGTGCGGCAGCAGCGGTCGCTGCAGAAATCCCGCTAGATGCTTGAAGATTCGAATGCCGCCCAGGTCCACGTCGCCCCAATGAAAAAACGGCACCGTCTGATCCACCAGCCGGTCCAGGCGCTTCATGATTTCTCGAAACGCGGGGCCGGGAAAACCGCCGGTGTAGAGGACGATGCCCTGGTCGTCGGTCTCGCGCACGTGGCGCTGGAAGCTGGCCAAGTTCTCGACGCTCAGCACATAGGAGGGCGTGCTCGCCAGACGCATATCGTCCACCGCGTCCGGGGATAGAGCAACGTAAGGCCGCAGTGCGGCAACCTCGAGCCACTCGCCCCCATACCACAGATCCAAGGGCCCTTTCAGGAACAGGGGCGGCGGAAACTTCTCCAGCCCCAGGGCGTGCAACAGCTCATCGTCTTCCAGATCCGAGAACGCCGGATTGAAGCGCAGGAGGCTCCCGAGACGACCACGAAGCCGCTCTATGGCCTTCGAGTCCCCAAGGAGTCGCGTGCTGAAGCGACGCAGGTCCAGTCCTTCATGCTCACCGCGATGGACGGCGACCGCCACGTGAAAGAGTTGCTCGATAGCCTCGGCATCATCGGGCCCGCAGCCCAAAGTACGGTCGCCTCGACGCCACTTGGCAAGGGCCTGCCGAAAGGCACCCGACAGCCAGTCGGGTGCCTTCTCCAGCACAGGCGCTAGTCGGCTTTCAATACGCGCCGCCTTGACGCCGGCCCGCTCCACGCCAAGAAAGTCGGCGAGCCGGTCGGCGTCCGCCAGGCGTATCCGCTGCAGGTCCTGGGCCGCTTCATAACGCCCCCATTCCAGGATCACCGCGCCGATGGCCCCGGCGTTCTCCAAGGTCGCGTGCAAAGCGTCCCGGGCATGCAGGCCGGAAACCTGGAAGTACTCCGGCGCGTAGCGGCGCGATATAGGCAGCACCGGGACCCGCTTGCCGCCGCGCTCAGCTCGCGCCAGCAGTTTCAACAGGACATCACGCGCCGCTTGGCTCATCGGCGGGATCCGGGGGCACGACAGGGTTGTCGGCGGCCAGCAGCGCACGGGCGGCGGGCTTGATATAGTCGGTGTCAATGTGGACGGTGGCACCGTGGCGGTAGACATTGACGATGGTGTCCACGTGTTCGCTCATCAGGCCGTACTTCTCGTCGGGCGCGGCCAGGATGACCTGCAGACCAAGCTCGTCCAGGAAACCCAGGGCGCTCACGGTATTCTGGACGTCCAGCTTGGAGAAAGCCTCGTCGAATACAGCCAAAGCCATGCCGCCCGTGATCTTCCCTTCCGGGGAGCGTTCCAGGCGATAAGCGGCAGCCAGGGCGGCACCGATGGCCACGTAGAAGGGCGACTGGTGCTCCCCCCCCGAGCCCTTGCCCAGCCGGCGGGAGAGCAGCTCCGGATTGCCGCCGTCCGCATCCGCCATCTTGACGTCGAAGTGGTAGTAGTGGCGGTAGTCCGCCAGCCGCTCGTCCAGACCTTCTCGCTCGCCCGCCTCCATGAGCAGGGTCTGGATGCGATGTATTGCCTCCCGGTGGGGGTGGTTGGGATCGTGGGCGGCATCGAACAGACCGCCCACGTCTCCCCCCTGCTCCGGCGTCCAGGTCTCCACCCAACGTACGATGGCGGCAAACTCCGGGGCTGGCTTCTTGATGAAGTGATAGTACTGCCCGTGAAACGGGCGTCGACGGAGGTTGCGATTGAGCTCCTTGAGCTGCTCTTCAAGCTGCGCGAGGTTCTCTTGCAGGCGCCCGACGAAATCCGCCCGGAAGGCGTGCTCCGCCTCGCGCAACGCGGTCTCCGCTTCCCGAGTGTAACGGGCCAGCTGGGTCTCGCGCAGGTCGGTGAGCGCGCCCACCACCCAAGCCGCCATAGGTCGATGGCCATCCTCCACGGCAAAGGGCGGCGCTGCCTCAGACGGCCAGCGGGCGAAGTACTCGCTCAGGGCATCCCGCGCCTTCTGGCGGTTGCTGCGGCATTCCTTTTCCTGCCGGACAGCCCGACCAGCGGCCTGCTGGGATACTGCCCGCCAGGCATCCGCCTCCCCGCCCTCGAAGAGCTGCTCGTCCTCCAGCTCCCCCAGACGCTGGGTGGCTTGGTCCGCATCCAGACCGGGCGTCTGCTCCACCCGCCGGCGGGCCTCGGCTATGCCCTGCAGCTCTGCTTCCTTGTCTTCAACGTGCTTAACGGCCCGAGCAATAGCCTCGCGAAGCTGAGTGTGCCTGTCGCGGGCCTGGCGCTCCCGAGCGTCCAAGTCTTGTCGCTCCCGAGCCAGCCGGGCCACTTCCGTCTTCAGCCGGTCGTACTCGGCCGTCTCCAGCGCGTCTTCTTCCTGGCCCAGGCGTTTCAGGTCCCCGTCGCAGCGCGAGCGTTGGTTAGACAGGTCGGATAGGTCCGGCAGGGTGTCCACGTGCCGTTGGAAGGGCTTGAAATCGTGATCCAGAAACGCCCTGGCCTGTTGTTTGCCGCGCTGGGCCTCGCCATAAGCCGCTGCCCGGTCATCGAACTTCTTTTTCAACGCCACCAACCGTCGTCCGCGGGCCTCCCGCCCGAGCATGGGCTCCTGGGGTTGCATGCGCAGCACGGCGCCGTTGGTGGCCAACATCCCGTCGGCGGTGACGGCTCGCTCGTGCCTGAGGAGCGCCTCCTCGGTGTCCACCCGGATCACGTTCCCTGCCAGGCGGTTGACGTAGGCGACGGCGTGCTTATCGTCGCTGGTGATCATCTCGGCCAGGGAGTCGGCGGCGCGGCCTCCCAGCCAGTCATCGGTTCTCAGCGTATTGACGATGCGGCCGCCGTGAATGTTCAGGCGCCGCCCCTCACGCCGGTAGAGTCCCACGGCATCCCGAACCTGTCCGGGTGCCACCAGCAGGGCCTCCCGCTGGCCGCCGAGGAAGGCCTCCATGGCATCCCGCCAGCGTTCATCGCGTACGTCCACCCGGTCGCACACGGGCACGGCCTCGATTCCGTGTTCGGCGAGCAGGGCCTGCAGCCGCTGGGTGGCGGGGCTCAGGTCGCTCTCCCCGGCCTCCAGGCGCTGGACACGCTGGCGCAAGGTCTTGAGCTCGTTTTCCAACTCACCCTCCTGGCGCACCAGGGCCTCGTATTGCTGCGACAGGGTCTCCCCCGCGACCCGCAGCCCGTCACGCGCCCCATCCACGGCGGCGGTGACGGATCCCGGCGCCTCAGGCCACAGGCCCTCCAGCAGGCCCTCTTCAGGCCCGAGCAGCGCCGCGAGCGGCTCCAGCTTCAAGGCCAGCCCCTCCGGAAGCAGAGTCGCGTTGTCCAGAAGACGGAAGACTTTCCTCAGTCCCCGTCGTGCTTCATCCAGCTGGCGCTGGAACGCCTCGCGTTTGTTGGAAGCGGTTTCCCGTTCCGCGGCGATTCGCTGCTTCTGTTGAGCCACGTCTGTGGCGGCGAGACGTTTTTGGGCCTCGGCCCAGGCGTCATCCGCGGCAAGCCGCTCCCGGCTAAGCCGCTTGATCTGCTCCTGGAGCTTGGCGTCCTGCCTCTCCTTAGTCGCTAGGTCCTCTTTCAGCGGCTCAATCTGCGCCACCAGGGCGTTGAAGGCCGCCTCCTGCTCCACCCAGCGATAGCTGAGACCCAGGCGTTCGTTCTGGTCGGCCCGGGTGTATTGCCCATGGATAGTCTCCAGCTGCTGCTCCCGCTCCCGGGCCTCCCGGGTCCTCGCCTGGATGTCCTGATAGGTCTTGAGCGCCGACTGGAGTTCGCGGACCCGGATCGATCTCTCTTCCAATATATAGGCACGCACAAACTCGGAGACGTTGCGGATGGGTGCGAAGGTGATGGCGTTGCGGAAACTGCGCAGGAAACGCCGAGGATCCAGGTGGCGCCGCCCGTCGCTCAGCTCAGCACAGAGGATGCGCAGGAACTCACCGGCCTGGGGCACCACCTGGAAGCGAGGACCGCAGCGGTGGCGCAGCTCCTCGCGCAGGCGCTTCCAGGGCTTCGGGACAGGCCCCGTGGGGGTCTGGTCGGTGAGGTCGGATAACAGCAGACTGAGTCCTGGGGCGATGAAACGGCCGTCGATGCGCTCGCGGGGTTCATCCAGGCGGGCATGCAGCGCGAGTCCCACGGCAATCTCGTCAACCGTCTTCTCATCACGGAAGCAGAGCACCAGATAGGTGACCGCCTGCTCACGCGGACGGAATTCGGCGGACAGGTCGGGATTGTCGGGATCACGAACCACCCCCAGACAGTAATCTCGCAGGCTCCGCGTGCTCTTCTCGCCCGCGCTGGGATTGAGACTGAGCTGGCGTCTGTCGCCGCCCACCAGGATGGTCTGCATGGCATCGAGCAGCGACGACTTACCAGAGGCATTCGGGCCAATGAAGGCGGAATGTCCGTTGAACTCGATTGCCGCGGCGTCCAGGCGATACCAGTTGATCAGCAGCAGGCGGACCAGGCGCTTCACTCCCTCTCCTCCTCTTCCTCCTCTTCCACCTCTTCCACCTCGTCGTCCGCCGCTTCCTCCTCCTCCGGGAGATACGTGGCGAGCCGCTTCTGGGCCTGGACACCGGTCACCAGGCGGATGCTCGGCAGAATTCGAATTCGGGGCAGTCCGTCCTCGCCCGGCTCGCCGGTTTCGATCACGCTGTGGCGGACTAACCGCTTCAGGATCTCGCGGAGCTCGGTGATCCGGGGCCGCTCCCGCCGCAGCAGCGTCTCGTAGCGGCCCAGCAGGGTCTCCGCATCAACAAACACGCTGCCCTCCTGCACCTCGAAGCGGTCCATGCCCTCCTCGTACAACAGCCGCAGACAGAGCACCAGCAGGGTGTCCACGAGTCTCAGGCGGGCAAAACTCTCGGTCTCGCCGGGTACCAGAGCGACGAACCCGAAGTCGTCGTCCTGGTGCAGAGTCCACCCCAGGGCATCGAACAGATTCCGGTAGTAGTCGAAATGGTTGATCACGGTGCGATAGGACTCCCGATCACGGCCGCGCTCCAGAAAAAGGAACTGCCGTTCCAGCAGCGCCCGGGCCGCGCCGCGAAACATGGATTCCTCGGTCTCGGGATAGCGGTCGCAAAGGTGCTTCAGATCACGTAGCACGTGAGCTCTCCTGGGCATCCTTGATGCGATGCACGACAAAACGGGGACAGCGTAAGAGGGCATTTTCAACCCAACCGTCCGATCGCTCCACCCGATATCGCCGGCGCAGGGACGCGGCGCCGGGCAGATACGGGATGTGTCTCAAGTGGGTAAAGGCGATGAAGTCCTCCACGGTCTCGATGGGCAAATCCTCTGCGGCGATGCGGTCGCCATCCCCGAACTGGGTTTCCAGATAATTCCTGATGCGTGCGGGATCCAGTCGCCGGCGGTCCATGTAGGCTCGCAGGGCCTGCTGACGGGCGAGCACGTCCGGGTCGATGGCACGGGACCGCAAGGGGCGCGGATCCGGCGGGCGCCGGTGCGCCGTCGGCGGCCGCAGGCCGTGTGCAGCCAGGGGGAGTGGGTCAGCCAACGGTATGAGCGCCAGGCCGTCATTCTCATCCGGCAGGTGCTCGACGGCGTGGGCACTGCGGCGCAGGAGACCCGCCAAGCGACTCGCCATGCCGGGCTGGCTACGGTCCAGGTAACGAACCGTGTCAGCTACCCGGCGCTCCACGCGGGCACGATAGCGATCAATCCGCAAAAGGTGCTCGTCCACCTGCTCGAATATTCCGCGCAGCAACTGGATGTCCCGGTTGAGCTCCTGCCATGCGGCCTCGCCATCCGTCAGACCCGCCTGCTCCAGGTAACCATCCACCAGAGCCTGCCTGCGCTCCACGTCGAACTCCAGCTCGCGCACTGCCTGGAGGATCTGCTGGCGAAACCGGAAGGGATTGTTCCTGGTCTTGAGGCGCTTGTAGTCGGCCACCAGGAAACGCTCCACGAAGTCGTCGAAGAAGCGCCCCAGCACCAGGCGGTGGTCTTCCAGATCGGAGAGGGTTCCCAGCAGTCCTTTCAGTCCGTAAATCATGGCATTGAGGTGCTGCCGGAAGCGCTGCGCCTCGCGCACGGCCTGTCGGAAGGCGAGTGCCTGGGCCCGCGGGTCCTCCAAGGCGCGCTGCACGTTGTTGTAGATGGACAGAACCATGCCGCCGTAGAAGACCTGTTCCGGCCGGGCCACCTCGACCAGGGCCGACCATAAGGTGGCCACCGCAGGGGGCACGGATACCCTCAACCGGTAGCCGTCCACCTCCTCTTCCAGCCAGCCGGCCTCGCGGAGCCGATGATAGGCCCGAAGGGCAAGCAGAAATTCCGACGCGCCGGCTTCGTCGGCCGTTTCGCCGCCCTCGTCTATCCAGTGCAACGCCAGTCGCGCCAGAAGTTCCTCGATCTCTGCGCGCACCGTGTCCCTGGAGGGAAAGACGTCGGCGTGAAGCTGGTCGAAGAACAGGGGATAAAGATCCAGGATCAGGCGTGCGTAGATGTGGCGGTTGGGTCCGCAGAGGGGAGAGAACAAGGTATCGGGGACCCGCCTGAAAAAGCTTTCCGCGCTCACATGGACTTACCGACCGGCCTGGTATCTGAAGAGGAGAACGAGTACTGATTCACGGAGATGATCCTCCTCCCGCCGACGGCGGAGAGAAGAACGTTCTTTTTTTGTGACGAGGGAAGATTATCACACAACCCCCGCGTCGCCGTTCGCAGCGCTGGAGCGAGCCAACAAGCGACCCTTCCGGGCGGCGTTCTGTCTGCCGCGGGGTGCAAATGCTCCGAGTCCGAGGGACTTGGCGGAGTCGGTCGAGTTGTCGTCTGGCCGAATATCGTATCCGCAACAGGCGGGTTCATGTGAGCTCTGAACGTTCGCTCCGCTCTCGGCATCGGTCCGGAATCATCTGGTCAGCCATAGCGCTGTCGCGGCGCTGATGCCGCGGCGAAGGGGCAGACTTTCCTTGACCCGCCCCCTTTGCGCTCGTCGATAAGGGCCGGCAGGTCAAACGGCTGCAGGAGCAAAGGGCTCGGCCTCTGCTTCGTCCAGAACGGCTGCTACCCTTCTCAGCTCTGGTGTCGGCCCAACAACCCGGGTGGTCAGCAACGCATCCCGGAGCCCCCGTTTGATAGCGAAAGCCCCAGGACGGCCCGAAGCGCGCTCCCGGAGACCTCCCTTGCCGCCGCCGTGCCCATGGTCACGCGCCGACAGTCCTCGAGCCCGGATCTGGTTCGGCGGATTTATTTTCAAGCACTCCAACGCCTTACCAGCAATCCCTCACCACATGTGGCAAGTCGAACCTGTCGTAGCTCGTATTGGATCTCAAGAATCAAAAGATAAAGACGATAGCAAGTAATCCACAGATAGCGATTATCAGGCACGGACTTCATACACACCCTGAAAGCAGCCTATGTTTGCCACCAAGCCCGAATCGAATAAGTCGCGAACCATCGATGCGTTGATCCCAATGATCGATCTGTTCGCCGTGCTCGCCATCGTGTTCATGATTTACTCGAGCGATGAGATTGCGGCTGCGCAAGAGCAAAGTCAGAAGACGATCGAGGAGATCGCCAGCGAGTACAAGAAACTCAAGGAAGAAGTCGCCGCGGCGGAAGAGGCCAGGCAGCGAAGGCTCGATGTCCTGGCGGAGAACGCGGTCAAGTCGCTCGAGGAAATCGAGAGAGAGCGGGAGCAGAAAGCCAAGCAACTGGTCCAGGAATTCACCCAAATGCTGCAAGATCAGCAAGATCAGGCGGCGATCCAGTACGAAGCGCTCGTCGCCAAGTACGAAGCTGAGCAAGAGAAGGAAGTAAAACGACAGAAGTCCGAGCTGGAGAGAGAAAAGCAGCAGGAGCTCAAGAAGAAGAAAGCCGAGTTGCAGCAAAAGGCAAAGACAGAAGTCACTGAAGCCAAGCAGAAGTTCGACCAGATCGTTAAGGCCAAGGAAGCGCAGCTCGAATCGACCCAGCAGGCGGTTATCGCTGCCGAAATGCAACGTGTTCAGGATCTGAACCAGCAACAAGCAAAGCTGCAACAACAACAGCGGGTTCAAGTGGCCATGCTGAGGCAGCAGAGTTCGGAGGAGCTGGCCAGGCAACAGGCACAGCTCGAAGCACAAAAGCGGGCGGAAGCAAAGGCAGCCGCGGAGGCAGCAAGAAGACAAGCGGCTGCCGAAGCCGCGGAAAAGCTGCAGAAAGAGCTGGCTGCCCAGCAAGCCACACTGGAGGCGCGAAAAGCACGGGAACTGGCAGCGCAGCAGGCAGCCGCGGAGCGAGCCAAGCAGCAGGCGCTGGCAAAAGAGCTGGCCGCACAGCAGGCGAGGCTTGAATCACAGAAAGCGCGGGAACTGGAAAAGGCGGAAGCGGAAGCGAAGAAACGCGCACAGCAGGCCGCGGAGAAAGCCGCCAAGGCGACCGAACGTCAACTCCGGAAGAAGGCCAAGCAGCAGGCACAGGCCGAGGTCGAAGCCGAGCACGCGAAGGAACTGGAACAGCAGCTGGCCAAGCTCGAAGCCGAGAAGGATGCGGAGTTGAAGCCCTTCATCGAGGCCGAGGAAGAAAGGAAGAAGGCCCAGGAAGCCAGGGAGCAGATCGTCGACCGGCTGCTGGAGAACTTCAAGGACTCGGAAGAAGGGGACGTGGACATCGACGGAAAGACCGGCAAGGTCCGGATCAACTTCCAGGAATCCTACTTCGTGCGTGGATCGGCCGAGCTGTCGGACAGCATGAAGGATCTTCTCCGGGTCATGATCCCGAAATATGCGAAGAGCATCTACGAAGTCGAGAATGCCGCAAAGCAGGTCGAGTCACTGAAGATTTCCGGGCTGACCTCGCCGATTTTTAGGGGCAAATACTTCGACATCAACGATACGTCTCCCGAAGGCGAAGAGGCGCGTGAATACAACCTGAAGCTGAGCAACGACCGCGCCCTTGCCATGTACAACTTCATTTTCGATGTCGAGGAGATGGGCGACTATCCGTATCGTGCCCAGTTGAAGGCCGATCTAGGTATCGCCGCGCTGGGGTACCGGACGGCGGAGCCAGTTCCCGAGCACCTGGTGGGAGAGATGGCAGCCTGTCTCGAGTACGACTGTAAAAGGGAGCAGGCGTCTATTCTGGAGTTCCGGCTTTACTCGGAACAGTGAGATAGATTCTTGATCCTGACAATGGGTTAGGGGGCAACCATGTTTAAGTATATATTTCTGTGCATCCTGGCGGCGATAGTTTACTTCGTCTTCTTTTTCGATATGCAGCTCACCAATCAGCAGATCGGTAGGGTGTTCATCGGCGGTATCGGAACTTGCTTCGTCGCGTTCAGCTTTTTCAAGTTTGGCTTGCATTACAAGATCGCATCGCTGAGCCGTTTCACGACCGCATTCTATTACGCGGTCTTCGAGTATAAGAAGGTGCAGACGACGCCTTCCGATCTGTCCTATGTGGAAAGCGTACGGCAGCAGTCCGAGGTAGCCCTGGCCGCGAACTTCGATCCCACCCTGTCTTCCACCCAGCTGGCCATTCCCGTCACGCTGTATTCCGGGAAAGATCCTTATCTCGAAGAATTACGCGCCAAGATCAAGGAAGCCGAGAAGCTAAAGCTTCAGTCGCATCATCTGGATACCCAGGCAAACATACTGCTGGATAAGACCCAGGAAGACCTGGTAGAGAAGAATCTCGCCACCGGCGAGCAGCCCAAGCTGCTGGACCGCTGGTTCAACATGGTCGAAGGCACCGAAGCGATCATCGACCTGACGACCAACGAATTGAAAGAGCAGGGTTATGGCCAGGCGCCGGATTACGAAATGATCAGCCGCATTGCGCTCGACCGCAATCCGCACTTCGCCACGACCTACAGATTCTTCGACTCTGAAGCGATCGCCGGACTCCTTGCTCGGGCGCCCTTCATGATCATCCTAATCGGCATTATCGGTACTTTTGCCGGCTTTTACCTGGCACTTTCCCACGGCGGCGACATCAAGGCCGGCGCTTCCGTGGCGATTGTGAGTTCGCTGGTGGGTCTGCCGACAGCACTGATGATGGAGTACATCAATACGCTGTTCCAGGATCAGGATAGATACCACCGGGCGTTCAGCACCTACAAAGTTGCGCTGGAATTGCTGTTCAATCACGAACAGGAACTCTCGAGTATCCGGCAGGATCGCCGCAAAGAAGATAAGCTGCCGGGAGAGTATAAGTCTGGAGACCGTGAGGCTTCGCAGCACAAGCGGCCTAACTAGCCAGAATTTCGCACAATCGGGTAGAAGCGACGGAGAGCCTTTCGCGCTGGCCCGGAACCAACTGCCGGCGCTCGTGAGGGCCACTGCCGGGTCGTCGGTCTGGTCTGCCGCGCGGCTGAAGCCGGCATTCCTGCGCCCGAGCCGTTCAGCCATCCGTCAGGGGACAGGCGCTTGCCCCCGGCGCCGGCCATCAGCCGCCACGGAAGCCGCGCCCCTCGGCATCCGTGGTCGGTCCAGCATTCACGGCGGGGCCATACCGTGGCTAGCGGTCGGGAAACACCGTGAATACCTCTGTCCAAGCTCGGCGGCCGCTATCCCTGCGGCCGACGGCCCCAATGGCTCATACCGGTACGTCCCAAGCCAAAAACCCATGGGCTCTTTGGCGTCGTAGCGCCGTGCGGTGCTCGCTTGGTGGCAGACTTGTGACCGAACCATTCGCTCAGTCGTAAACAGCTTATTGGCGGCCGTCAAGAAAGCAGGCATCGGGTTGACTACCACCTCATTTTCTACCCACTCGCCTCTTCCAGGGTCACAGGGCAGCGCCTGCGGCCGGACAAAGTTCTCGGGCTTCAGAGCCTGGGTTCAGCTATAAACTCGCCGTCATTCGGCTGGGCTGGTAACCTGATCCCAATGTGGTCTACACAAGACAGCAAGCATGTTGCCGTTGCCGGCCGGCGAATCCGCCAGCTCTTGTGGATCTCGCCCGCGGCGCCGGGGCCTTTACGAATCACCGCGCATCCACCGCAGGCGGATACCTCAACGTTGCACCGAGAGCCATGACCCGGGCCATCCTCACGGACATCGAAGGCACCACGACCCCGATCAGTTTCGTCACTCAGGTGCTCTACCCGTACGCACGAACGCGGCTGCCGGGCTTTGTGCGCGAGCGGGCGCAGGACGTGGATGTGGCCGCGCTCTCAGCCGAGGTCCAGGCCGAAACCGGCCAACAGCTGGACCTGGAAGGCGTCATCGCTCAGCTGCTCGCCTGGATGGACGCTGACCGCAAGGCCGCGCCGCTCAAGGAGCTGCAGGGGCTGATCTGGGAGCAGGGCTATGCCGAGGGTGCGCTCACCACGCAGATGTACGAGGATGCGGCGCGCCGGCTGCAGGACTGGCACACGGCGGGGCTTCAGCTCTACGTCTTCTCGTCGGGCTCGGTGCGAGCGCAGCGGGCGATCTTCGCCCGTACCGACCAGGGCGACATGGGGGCCCTGTTCTCAGGCTACTTCGACACCCGCACCGGACAAAAGCGTGAGCCTGTCGCCTATGAGCGCATCGCCGAGGGCATGGGTCTGCCCGCCCGAGCGGTCCTGTTCCTGTCCGACGTGCGCGAGGAGCTGGATGCGGCGCGTGCGGCCGGCATGCAAACCGCCTGGCTCGTGCGCGAGCGCGTCGCTGCCGGGCCCGCCGCGGCCCATCGCCAAGCCAGGACCTTTGACGCCATTCGGATTTGACATGACATCGGGTAGAAGAACCGATCAGCAGCGGAAACCAGCACTGCCCGGCGCCCGACTTGCGGATCCCCGACGCGCTTGATTTCCTGTACGTTGCCGGTGGATGGCGTTGGCCGGCTTGCGCCGCCAGCAGGTCGTCCGGACCTCAGTGGGATACCGTCTTCGAGAACACATTTACAATCACCACGCCGGCAACGATAAGGGCCATGCCAACCACCGCCGGAACGTCGGGGACCTGCTTGAACACGACGGCACCCATGATGGTTATGAGGACAATGCCCAAGCCTGCCCAAATGCCATAAGCAATCCCGACGGGTATCGTTCTCAGCACCAGCGTCAGAAAGTAGAAGGCAGCCGCATATCCGAGCACGACAATCACGCTCGGGACGAGTTTCGTAAACTCGTCGCTCGCTTTCAGGGCGGTCGTGGCGATGACTTCCGCGACGATCGCAATGCCCAGATAGACATATGCCATGGTCCTGCTCCCCATTTATTCAGCTGGTCCGTGTGGGGCACGGGCTCCCCTAAACCTCGACAGGGCGTGGACGAGCGCGGACGAAAACCGTTTACGACAGCAATGCGGCTGAAGACTGTCGGTCACACGACAAACAGATCGATCATGCTATGGACCCGGGTCTCTTCGAAAGCCGCCTGGGATTCACAGATCTCCAGCACGGTTTGCGCATTCTTCTGGCTCAGACGACCGCGCAGGTAACGCTCGAATTTTTCCTTGAGCAGAGGAATTCCCTCGCTGCGCCGGCGGCGGTGTCCGACCGGATAGTCCACCGCCTCCCTCAAGCTGCCGCCATCACCGAAGGTAATTTCGATGGCGTTGCCGATGGCGCGTTTGTCGGGCTCCAGGTACTCCCGTGTAAAGCGCTCATCTTCCCGCACGGTCATCTTGTCGCGCAGTGTCTCGATGCGTGGGTCGGCGGCCACGTCATCTTCGTAGTCTTGGGCTTCCAGGGTTCCCTTGATCAGCGCAATAGAAACCATGTACTGCAAACAGTGGTCGCGATCGGCCGGGTTATCCAAGGGTCCGGTCTTGTTGATGATACGGTCACCGGACTCCTGGGTTTCCAGCAGGATGGACTGGATGTCATCCAGCGACCTGCCCTGCTGGCGCATCTGCTCATGCAATGTAACGGCGCATTCTACGGCGGTCTGGGCATGGAACTCGGCCGGGAAGGAAATCTTGAACAGAATGTTCTCCATGGTATACGTGCCGTAGGGCTGATTCAGCGCCAGGTCTTCACCCTTGAAGGAGACGTCCCTGAAACCCCAGGTGGGTGCGGTAATGGCCGATGGATAGCCCATTTCACCGCGTTGGGCCATCAATGCCAGAAACAGGCCGCGTGCGGAGGCGTCGCCGGCAGCCCAGGATTTCCGTGAGCCGGTATTGGGTGCGTGGCGATAGGTTCGCAGCGACGAACCATCAATCCAGGCATGGGATACCGCATTCAGCAGCTCGTCACGGTTGCAGCCCAGCATGCGCGCGGCCACGGCGGTGGAGGCAATGCGTACCAGCATGACATGGTCGAGGCCGACGCAGTTGAAGCAGTTCTCCAGTGCCAGAACCCCCTGGACCTCGTGGGCCTGGACCATCGCGATCAGCACGTCCCGCATGGTCAGCGGTGTCTCACCCCGGGCGGCCCGCTGACGTGACTGATAGTCGGCCAGTGCCTGAATGGCGCCCAGGTTGTCCGAGGGGTGACCCCATTCCGCAGCCAGCCAGGTATCGTTGAAGTCCAGCCAGCGCACCATCGCGCCGATGTTCCAGGCCGCGCGTACCGGGTCGAGCTGGTAACTGGTGCCGGGCACACGGGCGCCGTTGTTCATCGTCGCGCCGGGCACGACGGGTCCCAACATTTTCGTGCACGCCGGATAGCTGAGGGCAAACAGGCCGCAGCCGATGGTATCCATCCAGCAATAGCGTGCTGTCTCCATGGCCTCGGCGGACCGGGTCACGTCATAGGTCAGCACATAGTCGGCAATGTCCTGTATAGCTTTGTCGAAGTCGGGTCGGCTGGCGTCCAGTACGGCGGCTTTACTCATGGCTGTCTCTTGATCAGTCAACTGCTGACCTCGGGTTTCGTCCACTTCACGTTGTGGTCTGTCATTACTATGCAAGCACGGCTCAAGCGACCCTGCAAATGGTCGGAAACGCGGGATGCCAGCCCTTGCTCACATGATCTGCCGGCGTCAGCCCCTATCTTCTATGGGGGTGTATTCACGGTTTTCCGGGCCGACGTAATTCGCAGAGGGCCGGATGATCTTGCCGTCCTCCCGTTGCTCGATGACGTGGGCACCCCATCCGGAGGCACGGGATATCACGAAGAGCGGAGTGAACATGTCGGTCGGCACACCTATCTGGTTGTAGGAAACGGCGGAGAACCAGTCCAGATTGGGAAACATTCTCTTGATCTCCCACATCACTGATTCGAGCCTGGCGGCGATTTCAAACATCAGCGTGTTGCCGGCTTCCTCGGACAGCTGCCTGGCAACGCGCTTGATCACCTCGTTGCGTGGGTCACCGACGGTGTAGACCGGGTGACCGAAGCCAATGACGATTTCCTTGCGAGCGACCCGATCACGGATATCCTGCTCGGCCTCATCGGCAGAGCCGTACCGGCTCTGGATGCGGAAAGCGACTTCGTTGGCGCCGCCGTGCTTGGGACCGCGCAGCGCACCGATGGCGCCCGTGATGGCTGAATACATGTCGGAATCGGTGCCGGCGATCACGCGGGCGGAAAAGGTCGAGGCGTTGTACTCATGCTCGGCATACAGAATCAGCGAGGTGTGCATGGCCCTGACCCAGGAGGCCTTCGGTTTTTCGCCGTGCAGCAGGTGAAGGAAGTGTCCGCCGATGGAGTCATCGTCGGTATCCAGCTCGATCCGTTGGCCGCTGGTCGTAAAGTGGTACCAGTAGAGCAGCGCGGATCCCAAGCTGGCCATCAGGCGGTCGGTGATGTCGCGCGCCTCATCCGCAGGGTGGTCCTCGTTTTCAGGGATGCAGGTCCCCATAACCGAGCAGGCGGTGCGCATCACGTCCATTGGATGTGCACCGGCAGGTATAGCTTCGAGCACCTGCTTGACCGGCTGCGGCAAGTCGCGCATGGACTTCAGCTTTGCTTTATAGCCGTCGAGCTGCATTCGGGTGGGCAGCTCGCCGTGTATCAACAGGTAGGCGATTTCCTCGAACTCGGCGGTCTCGGCGAAGTCGAGGATGTCGTAGCCGCGATAGTGCAGGTCGTTTCCGGTGCGCCCGACCGTACAGATCGCCGTGTTGCCTGCAGCGGTACCTGACAGAGCAACAGACTTCTTGGCTTTGGGTAATACCTGCTCAGTGCTGGAACTCATGATTTATTCTCCTCCGAGAACAGTTCATCGAGCTTCTGTTCATAACTGTGGTAATTCAGGTACTCGTAAAGGTCGGCGCGGGTTTGCATGATGTCCATGACATGCTGCTGGGTGCCATCGGCGAGCAGCGCCTGGTAAACCTTCAGGGCGGCGGCATTGGCGGCACGGAATGCCGACAGCGGATATAACGCGATACTGACGCCGACGTCGGCCAGCTGCTCTGTGGTAAAGAGCGGGGTAGCGCCGAATTCGGTGATGTTCGCCAGCACCGGCACCTGCACGGCGTCGACAACCTGTCTGTACATGTCGAGCTCGGTGATTGCTTCAGGAAAGATCATGTCGGCACCGGCCTCGACACAGGCGCCGGCACGGTCGACGGCCGCCTGCAGGCCTTCCACCGCGAGGGCATCGGTACGTGCCATGATGACGAAGTCGGGGTCGGTGCGGGCGTCCGCGGCTGCCTTGATGCGATCAACCATTTCCGCCTGTCCGACGATGGCTTTGTTGGGCCGGTGACCGCAGCGTTTCTGTTGAACCTGGTCCTCAATATGCACCGCGGCAGCGCCCGCTTTGACCATGGCGCGTATGGTGCGGGCAATGTTGAAAGCGCCGCCCCAACCGGTATCGATGTCGACCAGTACCGGCAGCCGGGTTACGTCGGTAATACGACGCAGGTCGGTCAGTACATCCTCCATGGTGGTGATGCCCAGGTCGGGGATGCCGCAGGAGCCTGCGGCCACACCGCCACCCGAGATGTACAGGGACTTGAAACCGGTGGCATCGGCGAGCCTGGCATGGTAGGCGTTGATCGCGCCGACGCACTGCAGGGGGTTCTCCATCGCCGCCAGCCGGCGAAACATTTTTCCGGGTGATGTCAGGCTCATGACAGTATCAGTCACTCATGGCTTGCTTGGCGTAGCCCAGCGCCTGGAGGGCTTCGGTGATCTCGTCGAGGATAGCGGGATCATCGATGGTGGCCGGCATTCTCCACTCGCTGCCGTTGGCTATTCTCACCATGGTGCCGCGCAAAAGTTTCCCGGAACGGGTCTTGGGCAGACGCTTGACGATCCGGGCCATCTTGAAGGCGGCCACCGGCCCTATCTGGTCGCGCACCCGTTGCACCACTTCCCTAACGATATCGGCCTCGTCGCGCTCGACGCTGCTCTTGAGCACGATCAGGCCGAGGGGCAATTGGCCCTTGAGCTGGTCCTCGACACCGATCACGGCGCACTCAGCAACGTCAGCGTGACCGGACAGCACTTCTTCCATCTGGCCCGTGGACAGGCGATGACCGGCCACGTTGATCACATCGTCGGTGCGACTCATGATCCACAGGTATCCGTCCGCGTCCTTGTAGCCGGCGTCACCGGTCAGGTAATAGCCCTGATACTTGGACAGGTAGGCATCGATGAAACGCTGATCGTTGCCCCAAAGGCTGGTCAGGCACGATGGCGGCATGGGCAGTTTGATCACGATATTGCCCATCTCGCCCGCGGGCATTTCAACACCGCCCTCAGACAGCACCCGGACGTCATAGCCCGGCATCGAAACAGTGGGCGAGCCGGGTTTGACTTCCATGGGCTCGATGCCCAGCGGGTTGGCAGCAATGGCCCAGCCGGTTTCGGTTTGCCACCAGTGGTCCACGACAGGTTTTTTCAGCTTGTCCCGCGCCCAGAACAGGGTGTCGGGATCGCAGCGCTCGCCCGCCAGAAACAGAGCGTCCATGCCGGAAAGGTCATATTTTTTCAGGTATTCACCGTCCGGATCCTCTTTCTTGATGGCCCGGAATGCTGTGGGTGCGGTGAACAGCACCTTCACGCCGTGTTCGCTGATGACGCGCCAGAACGCACCCGGATCCGGGGTGCCGACCGGTTTGCCTTCGTACAGTATCGTGGTGCAGCCCTTCAACAGCGGGCCGTAGACGATATAGCTGTGGCCGACCACCCAGCCAACGTCGGAGGCAGCCCAGTAGACGTCACCGCCGTTGACGTTGTAGATATTCTTCATGGTCCAGTGCATGGCTACGGCGTGACCGCCGTTGTCCCGAACAACGCCCTTGGGCTGTCCAGTGGTGCCGGATGTGTAGAGTATGTAGAGCGGGTCGGTGGCCGCCACCGGTACACAGTCGGCCGGTCCGGCGGCTGCCATCTCATCGTCCCAGTCAAAATCGCGGCCCTGAATCAGGTCGCAGCCGGCTTGTGGCCTTTTCTTCAGAATACAGGCTCTGACCTTGTGACTGGCCTGCTCGATGGCCGCGTCGATCAGGGGCTTGTATTCGACGACCCGGCCGGGTTCTATGCCGCAATAGGCGGAGACGATGACATCCGGTTTGGCGTCGTCGATGCGGGTCGCCAGCTCATTCGCCGCAAAACCGCCAAAGACCACCGAATGGATGGCACCGATGCGCGCGCAGGCCAGCATGGCGATGGCGGCCTCCGGGATCATCGGCATGTAGACGATGACACGGTCGCCCTTGCTGACGCCGTGTTTCTTTAGAACCCCGGCAGCTGATGACACGAGCTGCAGCAGTTCCTGGTAGCTTATCTTGCGTTGCTGGTCGGTAATCGGAGAGTCGTATATCAGCGCAGTCTGGTCACCGCGGCCGGCTTCGACATGACGGTCCACCGCGTTGTAGCAGGTATTGATCTCGGCGCCGCTGAACCAGCGTGGCGCAGGCTCGGCATTCCTATCCAGCACCTGTTCCCATGTCTTGTACCAGTGCAGTTCTTTTGCAGCACTAGCCCAGAAGCTTTCCGGATCAGAAATGGATTCTCGATACAGTTCTGCATAGGTGGTCATGATCGTCTCCTGATCGGTCCCTCCGCCTCTTCATCTCCGTCATGCTGCTCCGCTGAGAGGGTCCCTCCTTATATTTGAATATTGGAATATTTATTCTTAGCTTCAGAATCGTAGTGAGAGTCGTTACAAGCTAACACGATAACGCCAAAGAATGCAGAGACGGTGAGGAGAAAAGTCGAAGGCGCTTGCCAAACCGGTGAAGTGCCCTGTGGTCGGAGCCGCGGCCGGCGATCGGCATGGGGCTGAAGAGGGTGGGCGAGCGGAGAATTCCTCGGACGTATCGAACACGGCTGCTGCTGCCCAGTCGGCTTGGATTCGGCGTCAGGGAGATTGCCCAAGGGTGCCAAGGGCGATGTCACCTGCCAGCTCTTGGCCTCACGGCGGTGCCGTTCGTCAGAACACACCCGTTCGCTGAAGGTATCCGGCGACTGACGAAGCCTTCTCTTGACAGAGATCGCCGAGGCGCAACCCAGACATCCGCCGCCAACGACAACGGTGTGAAAACGCCCGCCCATCGTGCGTGCCTGCTGCTTCCGCCCGGCATTGGTGGTGTTCACGGGTACAGTGGATGGGTTTGCCTTCGTTGGCATAACGCCGGGGGCAGCCCAGGTTGTTCGTGGAACAGGTCAGGAAGAGTGACTGTCTCGAGGATCGCGGAGGGCCGGTGTTGCTGTTCCCTGAAGCACGGCCGGCCTCTTGGCGTGCTCCTGGGGTGATGGGTTTCCCATGATATGATGCGGTTCCGTGAGGGTAGGCGGGGCTGGGCCACGGCAAGCTGACTGACCGCTTGCTTGAACGCTACACCCGAGCCCGGGCGGGGCTGACCTGCCCGTGAACGACTTGGGTGCGGAGGTCTGCGGACGGAAGGGGTTTCCGTGCCCGAGACAGGCAGAACACATGCCTTGTAGGACAGGACTCACTAGGTTATGAAAGCTGGATCTCCTTCGACTTGGTGGAAACGTCACAACGTGCACGTCTACGGCCTGGCGGGCCTCGCAAGCCTCGGCCTAGCGTTGGCCGCTTTCTTTTACCCGCGATCCGCCGAGAGCCCCGCGGGCCCAGTCGACCCGTTGATGAGGCAACGAGTGCTTGACCAGGTTGCAAGGGTCCTCTCCTCGCCGCCAGAGGTAAGGAAGGAGCCCTCTCCAGGACGACTATTGGTTGAGGCTGTTCCCGACGAAACGACCACCGGGTTTGAGCTGATTGAGTATTCCGTCGTGTGCGATCTGCGTAGCTTCAAGCAGGTACCATCCGTGGATCACGGAAAAATGCTCAGCCCCGTTGTTCAGCACATACGTCAGCGAATCCAGAATATCAGCGATGCGACCACCTACCGGCTTGAGGCTTACACAAGCGGGATAGATGTGTTCAGTCACTCGACAACGCACAAAGACAGGTTGGTTGTGTACGCGAGCGACGAAAGGCGGACCGTCGCGAGATACCGGGTAAAACCGCGAATCCTCGAGTTTGATGTGTCTGGTGATCCGAAGAACCGTGAGTTCACGATTCAGGTCTCGAAGACCTACTGGAATGCGTTTCAGAACCCTGATCAATCCTGGGTGGGAGTGACGGTGGCACTGCCGACCCGAAGCATCAGCTATCTGATCGTTTTCCCGGAAGACCGACCGTACACTGAAGTTGAGCACTTCGCGAATGATGAGAACAAGAACCGAATCGACCTGCCGGCTGAAACCTATGTGCTCGAGGATCCACAGAAGCGTTGGGTCTGGTGGAATATCGTGAATCCCAAACCGGGTCATGGATACAACATCGATTGGGAATGGTGAAGCAGTTGACGCGGCGAGGCCAAGCTAATCGTCCGGCGGGGCAAGGACGGAGCAGCGAGATAAGGAGCCGGGGATTTCTCTCGCAGGCCAGGCAGGCCGGGACTGGATTACCAGGAATACATCCGGTCTTTCTGCTTATTGACGCTTCTCTGTCACCCGGGCTACGTGTCAGGCTTCTTCCTCGGCCACATCCTCGGGCAGGGCGAATGGCGTAGCGGCGACCAGCGCGTTCTGTAGCATTACGCCGCCGCCGTCACGGCCGATGCGGGCCTTGTGGTAGATGAATTCGAACAGGGCGTCGGCCTCTGCTTCCGGCACCACCACCCATACCATCCGCGCCAGATACACATCAGGCAAGGTACCGGGCTTGACTCTGGCATCCGCCAGCGTGCCCGTGGCCAGGCAAGAGACCGCCTGGGCCTTGTTGAGCTGCTTCTCGCGATGCAAAGCCTCGAGCAACGCCCTGTGACTTCCATCGTCGGGCAGGATGCAGGTGATGAGCTTGGTGGCCTCGCGCGGTGTGGAACTGCGGGCTTCTTGCATGGCGTTCAGATGTCCTTCTGTATCACGGATCAACCGGCCGATGGTTTTGGCTTCTCGAGCCGTTCTCGAAGACTTTCGGGGATATACGCTGCGACTTTCTCCAGCGGCGTTGTGTAAACGTAGCCCATGCCTGGCGTTGCCAGATTGCCCGCGCGGTAGATATGGTCAACGACGATGTCCTGCTGCTCGGAAGAAACCAACAGGTAGACCACGCTCATTTCCACCTCCACTGCGAGCCCGAGCAAGCCCAGCCGCTCGCGGACACCTACACCCTTCGTATGGAAGCTGAAGGCACCCGCTGTGGCGCCAACATCCTGTGCGGCCTTGAGTATGTTCTCTTCATGACCACGCTGCGCAACAACCGTGACCATCACGACATCAGTCAGGTAGGTAATCGTTGGTTTGCTCATAAAAGCGCTTTGGCCTCCTGTTCAGTGGTTGCAAGAGGAGCCTCAGTCTCCGCCAATGCACGCGCCCTGGCTCTGTACTGTGCCCAAAGACCGGTGGTCAGCACCGTCAGGATAGGCCCTATGGAGGCCATGCAGAGGATGCCGAAGCCTTCCACGGCGTTGGTGGCATTGCCGAGACCCAATCCCAAGGCCAACACCAGGGGGACAGTGATGGGCCCGGTTGTCACGCCGGCACTGTCCCAGGCGATGTTGACAAACTCTTCAGTGGACAGGAACGTCAGGACAACGGCCATCAGATAACTGGGAACGAGCAACCAGACGAGCGGCAAATCGAAAATCAATTTGGCCAGGCCCGTCGCGATACCAAACCCTACCCCCACGGAGACGGCCTTTATCAAGGTCTTCTTCTTAAACACGCCGTTGGTCAGGTTCTCAGTGGTGATGCCCAGGGCGTTGAGCGCCGGTTCGGCAACCGTCGCTCCGTAACCCAGGAACCAGGCGAAGGCCAGCGCCAGGCTCAACCCCACCGAATAGATGTAGATGGGAGATCCTGGGACACCGGAAACTTCCATGAACGCGCTGGGGACCAGCCCGCCGGCACTGCCCCCCAGCTTGGATAGGCCGTAGGTGAGCCCCAGGTTGAAGATTGCCATGCCGAGGATCGTGAGGCCGATCCCGTAGAAGATCTCGCCCTGGTTCTCGAGTTCTTCCTTCATGACCAGTTTCAGCACCAGGAAGAGATATATGACCAGGGGGAGGATTGCGCGCACCGCAAGGACAATTTCAACGCCGGGACTGCGTTCGTACCAGGCCGCTTCTGCGGTCCGCGCGGCATCAGCGGCCTGCCGCGCGGTCTCGATGATCTCAGCGGGCGACAACGTGTACGAGACGTAAAAAGTCAGCAATAGGACACCGATAATGGGAAACAGGGACGCAAGCGTGACGATGCCGAAACCAGACAGCCCCGAGTCCCCCTTACCGGCGGCGGCAGCGATGCCGATACCCAGCGATAACACCAGCGGCACCGTGACCGGACCCGTGGTGACAGCGCCACAATCCCAGGCCAAGCCAATGACCTTCTGGATTTCGGGGTCCACGGACGCGTACACGGTGAGCGCCAACAGCGGCGCCAGGGTCGCATAGATCAGCGGTTTCAGGCTCCAGCTGTAGAGAAACCGCAAGGTTCCAATCACCGCCGCGAGACCCACACTGAAGCCCACCGCTAGCACCAGCTCGGTTGACCAGAAGTTCAGCAGTGCATACAGATAGGGGGCTCGCTCCACCGAGACATTCTGTCCAGCCGTCTGCAGGGCCCCGATGGCAGGCTCGGCGAAGGTCACCCCGATACCCAGTAGCAAGGTGAT
>JASJBY010000111.1 GCA_030066245.1 Gammaproteobacteria bacterium | reverse complement strand
TGCAGCACAGCGGTCTGGCCGTGCATCTGGTCACCGAGGCTCTACAACGCGCCGGTTATGGGTCATCGGTCACCTTGACAAGCTGGCCAAGAGACCTGGAGGCCACCGAGCAGGGCAGCCATGACGTCATCGCAAGCGTCTGGTTCACCGAGCAGCGGGCGCGCAGGCTCGCCTTCAGCAAGCCCTACATCGTCACGGAAACTCATTTCGTCAAGCGTCGCGACGCGTCGCACCGGTACCGGACGCTGGCCGACTTGAGAGGGCTTAGAATCGGCGTGGTAAAGGGTTACGCTTACGGCGGGCAGGCCGACGCCGCCGGACTGAAGGTGACGCCGGTGTTCATGGGCAGTGTGTTGGACAACCTGCGCAGTCTTGTGGCCGGGGATCTGGACCTGGTCCTTGCCGACGACCGGGTGGCTCTCTACGAGCTTAACGTGAATGTCCCCGGCGGTGCCCGCCAGACCTTCGTTCTGCCGAAGGCATACTCATCCCGCGGGTTGCGCATGGGCGTGAGCCGGCAACGACAGGATCACACGGAGGTGGTAACGAGATTCGACGCGGCGATCGAAGCAATGAAGGCCGACGGCCGTTACGCTTCGATCCTGGCGGCGCACCGCGTCAGTGCCAACTAGTTGTGCCGGGACGAACCGGGCTGCGATGAAGAAAGCGAATTTTGCAGTTGCTCTTGCCGCCTCGGTGTTAACCCTGAGCTTTTGGGGATTACTCAATCGCCCCTACCAGGCGCCCGGCTGGCCTGATCGGGTCATGGGTTTCTCCTTTTCCCCAACGCTTGCCGACCAGGACCCTTTCGCCGGCCGTCTGCCTGGTCGAGACGACATCGACGTGGACCTTGCGCTTCTCGCCGGGAAGGCGCACGCGGTGAGAACCTACACGGTGCGCGATGCCATGGCAGAGGTGCCTGCCCTGGCCCGCAAGCACGGAATGAACGTCGCCCTGGGAGCCTGGCTCGACGGAGATGGGCCGCATGACGAGGCGGAGGTCGACCGCCTGGTGGAGTTGACCCGGTCCGGCTATCGCAACGTGGTGCGGGTGATGGTCGGCAACGAGGTCATACGCCGCCAGGATATGCCCGTTGCTCAGCTCATCGGTTACCTGGATCGGGTTCGCGGAGAGCTCGATACCCCCGTGAGTACTGCGGAGCCCTGGCACGTCTGGCTCGAGCATCCCGAGCTGGCAGACCATGTGGACTACATCGCCGCCCACGTGCTGCCCTACTGGGAGGGCGTTGCCGTGGAGCAGGCCGTTGACTACGTGGTCGACCGCATGGAGCAGCTTCGCGCGGCATTCCCTGGGAAGCCGGTGCTGCTTGCTGAGGTGGGTTGGCCAAGCCGGGGGCGCACACGGGGCGCCGCCGTCGCTTCGAGAGTCAACCAGGCGACCTTCCTGCGGCATTTCCTGTCTCGCGCCCGCCGGGAAGGATACGCCTACTATCTCTTGGAAGCCTTCGACCAGCCCTGGAAGCGGGTCTCCGAAGGCGCGGTCGGGGCCTACTGGGGTGTTTACGACGCACAGCGTCAGGCCAAGTTTCCGTTTGCGTCGCCCGTTGTCGAGGTGCCCGAGTGGCCGGCGCTCGCTGCGGTGTCCGTGCTGGCGGCCCTCCTGCTTCTGGCCGTTGTGCTGAAAGACAGTCGTGGTCTGCGCATATCCGGACGGAGCTTTCTGACGCTGGTCGCGTTCGTGGCCGCGACCGCCGTGGTTTGGGTGATCCACGACTACCTGCGCCAGTACCTTACCCTCGCTGACGGCGTGGTGGGTGTTCTCCTTCTGCTCGGTATGCTGGGAGTGGTCCTCGTGGTCGTCACCGAGGCCCACGAGTGGGCTGAGGCGCGCTGGCTGAAAGCCTGGCGCCGGCAGCTAGAGCCGGCGGGCGCGAGCGAAGACCGCCTGCCTATGGTGTCCATCCACGTGCCTGCCTTCAACGAGCCGCCGCAGATGCTCATGACCACCCTGGATGCGCTCGCATGCCTCGACTATCCCCGTTACGAGGTGGTGGTCGTCGACAACAACACGGCCGATCCGGCGGTGTGGCGACCGGTGCAGGCCCACTGCGCTGCCTTGGGGCCGCGCTTCCGTTTCCACCACGTGGCGCCCTTGGCCGGATTCAAAGCGGGTGCATTGAACTATGCCCTCGCTCACACCGATGGGCAGGCGCGGGTGATCGCCGTGGTCGACAGCGACTACCTCGTCCATGCGCGCTGGCTTAAGGATCTGGTGCCCCAGCTTCTGCGACCGGAGGTTGCCATCGTGCAGGCGCCCCAGGATTATCGGGACCAGGGGGAAAGCCTGTTCAAGTCCATGTGCTACCAGGAGTACCGGGGGTTCTTTCGTATCGGGATGATGACCCGCAACGAGCGCAACGCGATCATCCAACACGGCACCATGACCCTGGTGCGGCGTGCAGCCCTAGAGGAGGTGGGAGGCTGGAGCGAGTGGTCCATCACCGAGGACGCGGAGCTGGGACTGCGCATACTCGAGCACGGATATGAAGCCGCCTACACCCCGCAGAGCTACGGCAGGGGGCTGATACCGGATACCTTCGCCAACTACAAGAAACAGCGCTTCCGCTGGGCCTACGGGGCAGTTCAGATCCTGCGGCGACGGGCCGGTTTCCTGGCCGCCAGGGCCGGATCGCGGCTGAGCATCGGTCAGCGCTATCATTTTCTGGGCGGCTGGCTGCCGTGGTTGGCAGACGGACTCAACCTTTTCTTCACCGTCGCGGCGTTGCTCTGGTCCGCCGCCATGGTGCTGTTTCCGGAGCGCATCGATCCGCCGCTGGTGGTGTTTTCCCTGCTGCCGTTGTCACTCTTCGGATTCAAGCTCGCGAAGCTGCTCTTCCTGTACCGCAGCCGGGTCCGGGCGACCTTCGGCCAAAGCCTCTCAGCGGCGCTCGCGGGCCTGTCGTTGTCTCACACGGTCGCCCTCGCCGTGCTCAGCGGCTGCATCAGCACGGACAAACCTTTCTTCCGCACGCCTAAGATGGTGCCGGGAACAGGCCTGCGCGACGCTCTCGGTTCGGCTCGCGAGGAGACCCTGATGATGTTGGCCCTGTGGCTGGCCGTCGCCGGGGTGCTGGGCACTCAAGACACCCAGCTCTGGGACGTTCGCCTGTGGGCGGCCATGCTGGTGGTTCAGTCTGTGCCTTATCTTGCCGCCCTCGTCGTGTCGGTGACCAGCAGTTTCCCCCGTCTCGCTGCCGGCGTCGTCTCTTGGAGAACCATTGGAAGCTGGAGGCGTACCCCATCCAAGCTTGAGGGCTAGCGTCAATGGTGGTGCTCATGGGCCTAAACTCGCGAAGGCCGTCACCTGATCCCG
Source organism: Gammaproteobacteria bacterium (assembly GCA_030066245.1). Classification (GTDB taxonomy): domain Bacteria; phylum Pseudomonadota; class Gammaproteobacteria; order JAABTG01; family JAABTG01; genus JASJBY01. Next base: position 8,355 of record JASJBY010000111.1, on the reverse strand, counting down.
AAAGCCGTCCATGGCGCGAGACGGCAACGCGTCAGCGGGGCAAATGCAACCCTGGCTGGCGATGACAGGGACAGGGGATGGCGGATGTGCTGCGTCAAGCAAGGAGGTCGCAGGTGGCTGAAGACAACTATGCCATAGCTAAAGCGCTGCTGGTCAACGCAATCCGGCCGGCGCTGCAAACGCTGAATCGGGGCGGCCGTGCGGCCGAGCAGCTGCTGCTCGGCACCGCCATCCAGGAGAGTCTCCTGGTGCATCGCCGCCAGCTGGGTGGCGGACCCGCCCGAGGTCTTTTCCAAATGGAACCCGCGACCCACGATGACTGCTGGACCAACTACCTGGAGTATCGAGCCGCGCTTGCTGCCCAGATCAAGGAGACACTGGAAGCGGGGCAGGAGGCCGCGGCGGATACGCTGGAGACGAACGACCGCTACGCAGCGGCCATGTGCCGCGTTCGATACATGCGGGTTCCGGAGGGACTCCCCGCCGCCGACGACATCCAGGGCATGGCCAACTACTGGAAGGCGCACTACAACACGGCGCTGGGCGCGGGCCGCCCCGAGGAGTATCTCGAGAAGTGGGCCCGGTATGTGAACGCCGAAACCTTCGCCTGAGAGCGTCCGCAGGTCTATGTGCCGCCGTGCTCACGGTGCTGTCGGTGGGCGCTCGAGCGGCTTGCGAGCCCGGCCCGGAGATCGTCACCAACCCGGGACGCCATGGACCCTACTACCATCTGTGTCTCGGGCTTAGGGCGGCGATGGTGGATTTTGGGTCCAGCGACCGCGAGACGCATGCGGGCGGGCAGTTCGAAGTGCGCGTGGAACGGGACTCTTTCCCCGTGGCGGCGCCGGCATGTCGGGGCGCCATCATTCTGCGGATGCCCTGGACCGCCTTGCAAAAGCGCGCATACGAGGCCAAGGTATCGGCCAAGCGACGGCTACTCGCACGGATCCGGGCACTGGAGGAAAGTCGCGAGGCATTGTTGCCGGTGGCGATCGAGCTGAACCCGTACATGAGGGTGCTTAGTCGGGGGCCGGCGGTGATTGAGCTGACGGGCTGCAACGTGTTCTTTCGACACGCCGACGGTGGCTACGTTGACCATTTGCAGCCGTGGATGAGGGTCCCCTGAACAGGTTTTCGGTGCCCACTATACAAGGGCTGCCCCGGCGTTGCTGGCGGCGGTCCACGGGATCGACAACGACAGGCCGGGTCACCGGAGCCTGATTCGAGCGGGAAGCATGGAAGACACGCGCCGACAACCAGGTCTTCGCATCAGAATCCTGACCACCTTTTGCCGCGCCCGCGCATCATGGGCCCCGGTGGTGCTCACCGTCACATGCTCGGCCTGCCCGGCGTATGCAGCGCCGAACGACTGGGCCGAAGGCACGCCGGGCTTGGATGATGGTGCCACGCGCGAATACTACAACCGTGCCGGCTACCTGAAGTGGCGAACTTTCATGGGAGACTGGCGTGACGCCGCCCACACACCGCAGGGCGGCAGCGCCTATGCCACCGCGAACGTGGTGGACGACGACAAGGGCAAGTGGATTACCTGGGATGTCACCGCCCTCGTGCGCAGTTGGGTGAACGGAGATTTCCAGAACAAGGGCTTTTTTCTGCGCGTTGTCAGCGGCGGCGGACCCATCGACTTTCGCAGCAAAGAGTGGTCCACGGCCGGGGAGCGACCCGAGTTGATCGTCGACGGAAGTAGCTATTCGCCTGCGGCCGACACCTACCTGGAACCATCGACCTACCGGCAGCAGGGGACCTCGGATCGACTGCGTGTCGGCAGTGCCAACAACGCGCTGCTACGCTTCGATCTCTCGGACGTCACCTCTTCGGGCCGTGCCAGTCTGCGGCTCTATACCTACCGCCAGTACGGTGGCGGCAGCACGTCCATCGGCGTGTTTCGCTGCGACCAGGACCACAGTGAGGCACCCTCGAGCCCCCTCGCCGGGCTCGCCGCCAACTACACCGGCGACGTGGGCATCGGCAGTGATTCGGACGTCTATCTCTTCGCCGACTTCGAGTCGGCCGATTATGAAGCTCGGTGGACTTTCAATGGCGGCCAGTACGATACGGTCGAACGCGACGATGTCCACGGCTTCGAGCCCTTGCAGGGTAAAGCCCTGCGTGCGCGGATCCCCGCGGGAGGTCACACCGCGCTCAACAGCGGCTACAAATTCAAGGCCGAGACCGGAGCAGAGCCGGAAGAAGTTTATTTCCGCTACTACCTGCGCTTCGGCACGGACTGGGAGCAGACCGTGCAGGGCGGCAAGATGCCGGGGATAAGCGGCACCTACGGGGTCGCCGGCTGGGGCGGCCGCAAGTCGAACGGTGTGAACGGGTGGTCGGCGCGAGGCCTGTTCACGCAATCGATCCGTGCCGGCAATCCACTGGAACACACGACGCCACTCGACTTTTGCTGCTATCACGCCGACATGTCAGGCAACTACGGTGACAACTGGCTATGGCACAAGGACTACCGGGGTTTCATCCCCGAGGCCGAGTGGCATTCGATTGAACAGTACGCGAGGATGAACACACCAGGAAGCAGCGATGGCATTTTGCGCGCCTGGGTGGATGGCCGCCTTGCCTTCGAGAAGATGGACATCCGATTCCGTGACCTGCCCACACTGAAGATCGAGCAGATCTGGATGAATGTCTACCACGGTGGCATGGTGGCTTCGCCTCGCGATCAGCATGTTTCATCGATAACGTGGTGATCGCCAGGCGCTACGTCGGTCCCATGCACACCGGCGCAGGTCCCACCGAGCCCCCCACCCTGTCTCGCAATTTGAGGATACTACGTTGACTTCCCGGGAAACAGTCCCCGACCAGACCTCCGCTGGTTGCCGAGTGGTGAGTGTTCGATATCTCGCAACACCTCTACAGGCGTCGCAAGTGATGCGAGGCTATTGCATCCTTGCGACACCCGTCGGGTTGTTCGCGTTTCCCGCTGTCTCTTGCGAGCCCTCCTCGTATTAGCGAGAATCCGCGCCGCCCGATCCACGTTTCTCGAGGAAGGCTGTCTCCGGGATATGGGGACTTCTGGTTCGGGCTGTTCATCAAAAGGACAGCAACCACTGCGGGGAGAAATGGGAAAGCCCCGCCCGTGTGTTGTTGCTTTCGTGACAGAAAGAACAAGGAGCTATCGTTATGCTGCATTCCCGTTTTCTTTTCTTCCTTCTGTCTTCTCTTTTTACTCGGCATTGCATTCGTCGGCCCCGCTGAGGCTGTCGAACCTACCCCCATCACAGCCGAAGCAGCGTTCGACGCGGTTGCCACGCAGACCGATCCCGTTACAGGTGCCCCGGCAAACGTGGCTTTCGTCGATGTACGCACGCGGGCCGAGTATTTCTGGGTCGGTGCGCCTGCGCGCGTGACTGCCATCGTGTTGCAGGACAACGCCGCCATCGTGCCGGACCTGGGCAAGGTAAAGATCGGTGCGACCGGCGCCCTTCTCCGCTTCAGTGTCGACGGTGACAACCATATCCTTCCTGTCAGCGAGGTCAGTCAACTGAACCTCTCGCCCATCGCCATCAATATTCCCTTCAAGCTGTGGGACGAAGCGACCACGAAGCTGGTCCCCAATTCCGGGTTCGGGAAAGACATCGGCCCCGTCCTCGCGTCGGCGGAGGTGGTGATCCTGTTCTGCCGCAGCGGTGGTCGCAGCACGGCCTGCGTCGGGGATGTGGCTTCCGACGGTGCCTTCAACGGATACCCAGGTGCGGTCTACGAGATCGACGATCCGGAGGGCAAGCAGGGGCGCGGCGGTTTCGAAGGCTCCTCCTACGGCGACGCCTACAACGGCTACCGCGGTTTTCCGGGACGCCTGACTCAGCTCCAGGACGTCTCATCGGTGTCCTGGAAGGACAGCGGCCTGCCCATGAAGACCAGCCTCAACCCGTTTCAATAACCCGGCGAGGGTCCTGACCCGGACGAGACACCGGCGGTGAATCGGCATCCGCCCGGCCCCGGCTGGTACCGGGGCCGGGCGGGGACCTCGTCTGGGGCGGGACGTCAGGGGCGTTCCGGTGAGCGACCCATCATCGGCCTCAATCCGTTGTCGTCGGAGTCTCCACAGGCAGGGCCGGAATCGTCCTCGCAGATTACGGCGCATCGGTCGGGGGCTGTCCTGTTGGTTGGGGGCGCCCGCTTCGGTCGCGACGCGTATTTCTTCCTCGGCCTGGAGCGTGCCGGTCTGGTCCAGGTCTGGCGTCGCAAGGCCTTTGGCAAGCCCGAGTTAGTCCAGGCTTTGCCCACCGGCTATCGGCCCGAGGGCATACTCGCCATTCCCCGCCGCGGCCTGCTGGTGGTGGCCAACGAGGAGAACGAGGGTTTCTTTCGCTCCTCCCTGTCCATCTATCTCCGAAAGCGCGGCACAGCCGACTATCCCACCGTGCAGTCGGTGAACCGCGCAGACGGTGTCCCCATCCCGTGGGGTGCCCTGTCCGCGCTGGCAGCCGATTCCAAAAGGGCGGACAAGCTCTACACAGTGCACGACAGCTTCTATGTGAATTCCCGCATCTATACCCTGGACGTGGGGCAGCGACCCGCGCGCATCACCCGGGAGCGGGTGCTGAAGAAGGATGGTTCACCGGTTGCCTACGATCTGGAGGGTCTCGCCCGGCGGCCGTGCGAGGACGGCGGTTTCTGGGCCGTTTCCGAGGGTGGCGGCGCGGCGGGTGACGCCGGGTCCACGCCTAATCTGCTCCTGAAGATCGCGGAGGACGGCACCGTGCTCGAAGAGATCCCGCTGCCGGACGAGACCAACGCCAAGCAGCGCCGTTTCGGCTTCGAGGGCGTGACGGTCACCGGTCGCTGCGGCAACACCGAGCGAGTTTACGTGGCTTTCCAGCGCGAGTGGGATGGCGATCCCGGCACCGAGTCGGGCGGCAGTGACTGTGCCGCCGACGGGGATTGTGCGGCACGTATCGCCCGCTACAGGCCGAAGAACGGGAACTGGAAATTCGTCTACTATCCGTTGGATGCCCCCACTTCACCGGCAGGCGGCTGGGTCGGCCTCTCGGAGGTAACCGCGTTGGACAGGGAGACTTTCGTGGTCATCGAGCGCGACAACCAGGGCGGCCGGGATGCCCGCATCAAGCAACTCTGCACTTTCTCCATCGAGGGCCTCCAGTTCAGGAAGGAGGGAAAGGCGCCTGATTTCGACTTCATCAGTAAGGATGCCTGCGTCGACATTCTGCCTGATCTGAAAGCCCCGGCGGGCCAGGTGCTCGACAAGCCGGAGGGCTTTGCGGTGGCCGCCGACGGACGCGCCTTTGTGATCACGGACAACGACGGTGTCGACGACACCTCGGGCGAGACCCGGTTCTTCAGTCCTGGCCACTTGGACGAGCTTTTCTGACCAGCGGGCGTTTCTGCCCCTGACCACGTCCATCGGCTTGCTGGTTCGAGCCGGTGGTCGTGGCGCGCTCTCTCCCGCACGCCCATAGCCGGGCACTTTGTCCCTTGGCCGGGCTTGAGCCGGCTTCCCGTTCTGTGACGTCCGTCACAGGACGCCCGGCGTAGTAGGCGGATACTTTCCTCGGGAGTTGTCGCAGTTATTCCCTTCCCCCCAGCGACTGCAACGGCTCCGCAACCCGAGGACCCCGCCGCGTGCGGGGTCCTTTCCTTTTCCGGTCCCTCACCGCCCAGGTGAATATTCAACATCCTCGTCGAGGCATTCTTAGCCTCATTGGCGGCGTGCTTGGCGTATCGTTTTCCCCGGCGAGAGCCATCATGGAAATCAACCTCAGGAGGCAACACCTTCAGCGAGCTGCTGCGCGCGAGCACCGTGAACACCACCTTCTATCCCTGGGCGCTGGCCGTCTACATGGGGCGTTGGTTCCACCCCGTCGCCGAGCTCCAGTCGCCGCTGGGCTTTGCGGGCGGCGCAGCAGTCCTCATGGCAAGCACCTGGATAGTGATCGTTGTGGGTGATCTGGTGCTGCGCAGAAAGGGCAAGCGCATCTGGCCGTGGCTCTTGGTCACGGTGGGTTTCGGTACGGGCATGCTGGCGTGGCCGGCATAGGGAGACAGTCATGTTGAAGAAGAGACTCATGATAAACATCGGCACCGCATTGGGTCCGGTCACCGTGGTTCTGCTGGACACCCTGTTCGTCGGTGCGGAGACGTCTAATGCACTGGTGAACAGCTTCAGGTCCTCTGGCGCCACGCCGTTCATCGCCTGGACTGTAGCCCTGTTCATGGGGCACTGGTTCCACCCGGTCGACGGCCTGCAACCGGGCTTCGGCCACGTCGGCTGGCCCTGGAACTACGTTGTGTTCCTGGTCCTTACCGTTTTTGCGGGACTGCTCAGTTTCTGGATCATCGATGCCGCTGCCGTATCGAACTGGTTCCCGACTCTTATGGTCGTGCTGGGCTATGCCACGGGTGCCATTTTCTGGCCTGTTGGATTGACGCAAGACGCCGCCACGGAATCCGCGTGAGCCCGGTGGTCGGCATTCACTCCCCGGTCGTGAATGGGCACCGTTCACGTCACGAGAGCGCGTGCTCGCTCGCGGCGGGAGGATGCTGGTACGGCCTCCTCTGCCGATGCTTGCCCGTGACACGGAGGAAACTCAAGGTGCGATGCCTGTCTCGACCGGCTACGCGGTCGGGGCAGGCGCGGCTTTTCCATGGTCACGACGCAGTCGGCTTCGCCTTGGTTTGACTACTCGGGATCAGTCGCGTCACAGGCCTTCTTGGGTCCGTCCCAACGGAGCGGGACGTGTTTTCCAGACGGGTTGTAGCCGTAGCTCCACGGGTCCAGTCCCTGGTCTTCCAGAAACTTCTTTGCCTTCGGTGAGGCGGCGAGCTTCATGGCTTTGTCATAGTGGCCCTTGAGTTGGCTGATCTCGTCGCTCAGACAGGTGGAGGAGTAGGGGATGGACTTGCAGACTTCCTGCTTGGAGACTTGCAGGGGTAAGTGCTCCCGAAAGAACTCTCCCCAGTAGAATTCCATGAAGTACGGTGCGTCGTGCGGATGATCCGTGCGGATATTGTCGCACTGTTCCTTGCCGCGCTTCACGTAACCGCAGCTCTCCCGAACCCAGCGGGAAAGGGTGCGGTAGGGGTCGTTCAGGAGCCCGCCGACGGTGATGGGCAGCAGAGCGAAGTTCATATGGGGAGTGCCCTTGTTATCGTGGTTGTAGGTGAGATATTGCTTTTGCATCTCGCTCCAGAAGTCACTCCAGCTCACGTCCTTGCCGCTGTAGTTCGCCTTGATGAGCACGTGCAGAACCTTCTCATCGTCGCCCCAATCACTGGACTTCGCCCGATGGAGCGCAGTGGAGAGATGGTGATGATCGGTGATGTAGAAGCTCCCGTCCGGTCCTACCACGGCAGGGACCTGGCGAGTGGGAGCGGAAAGATATTTCTTGAGCTTCTTCTTCGACTTCGCGGAGATCTTCGCCGCTTTGCAATCCACTGCCACGGAGCCCACGGCGAACTGGGTCGGCCGAAGCTCCTGCAGCGGCAAAGTGCAGCGGGATCCTGTCGAATCGCCGGAATGACATTTCTTGGCCCACGTCAGTGACGGAAGTGACGCAGCCAGTAAGAAAGCTGTAAATACAAGTGTTCGGCTGAGCATTGTTCTTTTCTCCTTAATAGCGATAATGCCGTCTCTTGTGCTCGGCCAGGATATCCGCTGCCGGTAGGCACAGGCGGTTGGCCGCGACGAGGACATCGCTCACGGGGCGTTGCGGCCGGGCCGTGAAGGCAGCACCGACAAGTGCCTATTGGGCGGCCACGCTTCGCACCGCTCTCTGGCTTTGACGATAAACTCGGTGTTTGTCTTGGGGGGCGCTACGCCGCCCGGGCAGACGGGTCTACGTGTCCGTTGTCGCCGAGCTGTAGGTGTAGTCTGGGATTAATGTGGGGCGGCACAGAATAGGACGTGTGTTACGGGCCATTTTCTCCTCCTCCTTAAGCGGTCCACGGACCTTATTGTCATTGTCTTGCCGGCCTTGTGCCGGTGGCGCCGTTTGCCTCGGATCGCGAGACTTGAAAGCCGCCGGTGGCGCTCCTGTCTCGGGGAGACTGAAGCGAGCTGCGCATTGTCAGAGCTTAGGCAATGAAGTCGGCAGCCACAAGGAACGTTGGCTGCTGGCAAAGATTCTGACGATCGTCTTCGCTGGGCCGATGAAACCGTTGCTACCAGCTTTATACCTTCTACCCAGGTCGTTGCGGGCTCCTTGCGGAGCAGGCACGCCACGGGTGGCATCCGGGACCGGTTAAGCATACGCGGTGGGGGCCGTACCGGCACGAGCCGCCGGGACACGCCGTGAATACCTCCCTGTAGGCTCGACGGCCGCTATCCCTGCGGCCGACGGTCCCCGGCCACTCATGCCG
>JASJBY010000110.1 GCA_030066245.1 Gammaproteobacteria bacterium | reverse complement strand
TACCTGAAAAGCTCGCGTAGAGGGGCGATATTGGCGTGACACAGTTCCAGTACAAGGCGATGGACTCTGCGGGCCGTATTAACGCGGGCACCATGGATGCCGCCAATGTCGCGGATCTGGAGCTGCGCCTGAATCGCATGGGTTTGGATTTCATCCGTGGTCGGGAAGTCCGCAAACGTACCCCGCAACTGACTGGTGCACGCATACGCCGCCGCGATCTCATCGCATTCTGTTTTCATCTCGAGCAACTGACCGCTGCCGGGGTGCCGCTCATCGAGGGCCTAACAGATCTGCGCGACACCATGGAGCATCCGAGATTTCGCGAAGTGCTCGCGTCGATCATCGAAGCCATCGAAGGCGGGGCCACCCTGTCCATGGCGATGGAGGCTTTCCCACGCGTGTTTGACAGCGTGACTATCAGTCTGATTCGTGCAGGAGAGCAGAGCGGCAGATTAACTGAGGTTTTTCAAAATCTGACTGAGTCGCTGAAATGGCAGGACGAGCAGATCGCTCAGACGATCAGGCTGCTCATATATCCGGCCCTTGTCGGTGCTTTGGTGACAGGCTTGGTGTTTTTCCTGATGACCTACCTGGTGCCGAAGCTCGTCACCTTCATCAATGTCATGGACGAGCAGCTGCCGCTGCACACCAAAGCCCTGCTGCAAGTTTCCGCAGTCTTCGTCCAGTATTGGCATGTGCTGCTGACGGCGCCTTTGCTGCTGGTCGCCGTCGCCTGGTACGCTGCGCGGGTCAACCCGTCTGTGCGCTACATGGTAGATGCTCATAAGCTCAGGATATGGCTTCTCGGGCCGTTGTTGAAGAAGACAATCCTGGCACGTTTCGCCAACTACTTTGCGCTGTTGTATGCCTCGGGCATTTCGGTCCTGGAGTGCCTGCGCATCAGTCAGAGCATAGTGGGGAATCAGGCTGTCTCCGAGGCGCTGCGTCGCGCCGGCCAACAGATTGCCGATGGCTCAAGCATAGGCGACAGCTTCGAGTATGCCGGCCTTTTCCCGCCGCTGGTGTTGCGCATGCTGCGCGTGGGTGAGAACACCGGTGCACTGGAGGCGGCGCTGCTCAACGTCAGCTACTTCTACAGCCGTGACGTGAAGGAGTCGGTAGAACGTCTGCAGGCTCTGCTGGGGCCGGTCATGACCTTGCTGCTGGCTGTTGTGCTTGGTTGGATCCTGTTCTCTGTGCTCGGGCCCATCTATGACCTCATCGCTACAATCCGGCTTTAGTCCCGTAGCCCGACGAATCTTTTACCTCGACGGACGTCAGCTTTCCGTCTACGAGTCGAGTCACGGGGTTGTCCAGGCAGGGCCTGTCTTTCAATGCGGCGAACAAGGACTCGCTGCCTTCGATGGCTATCTACGGGCCACCGCAAGCGTGGCGGCCTGTCTGTTGGTGGATGTGGTGGACGAGGAGTATCGGCGCGAGACGCTGCCTCACGTCATCGGGCAGGATCGCCAGACCCTGATCAAGCACCGGGCCCGGCGGGCGTTCAGGGACATACCCTACTGGCACGCGGAGCTCCAGGGCAGGGAGCCTGGGGGACGTCGCGACGATGTCGTGCTTTATACCGTGCTCAGCAACGAGGCCGTGCTGACGCCGTGGCTCGAGGTGATGGGGCATCATCGGGTGCCTTTGGTGGGCATCTACTCGCTTCCCCTGCTCAGCGCCGGCTTGCTGCGACATCTGGATCTGGCATCAGAACATGCCTTACTCGTGAGCCTGCAGGGGCCGGGCCGTCTGCGTCAGAGCTTCTTCCAGGGCCCCCACCTCAAGATAAGCCGTCTGGCACATTTACCTGCGGCACAACTGCCCCGGGAGGTGGCGGCGATTGTCGATGAGGTGGAGAAGCTCCGCCGTTACCTCACCAGCCTTCGTCTGCTGCCGCGAGACACCGTGCTTGACGTATATCTGTTGGGCCATGGCGAAATGTTCACTGAGCTCCAGCGGGACACCCTCAACACGAGCTTGACCCGCTATCATCTCATCGACACCAGCGCGCTGGCCTGGCGGCTTGGCATGGGGGATGATTTCGGCCTGCCCTACGGCGAGCGGCTGTTCGTCCAGCTGCTGCTGCGAAACAGACCCGCCAACCACTATGCCACATCCGACCAGACTCATTACTACGCAATGCAACGCGTGCGGGTTGCCATGCTGGGAGCTTCAGCGGTGCTCTTTCTCGGCAGTGTGCTGTGGAGCGCTTTGCAGCTGGTCGATGGGTTGATGTACCGGGAGCGCAGCGCGGCCGTTCTGCAACACACTGCGTTTTACTCGCAACGCTACCAGCAAGCCCGGGCCGCGATGCCGCCGGTGCCGGTTGAGCCTGCAGAGCTGAAGAGGGCCGTAGATACGGCCCGGGTACTGGTACAGCGCAGCTTGACTCCTCTACCGGTCATGGAGCTGTTTGGCCAGGCCCTGGCAGCGTATCCGGCACTCCAGATCCATGAGCTGGAGTGGCGCGTGCGAGAAGAGGGTGCGGACCGGGACCAGGCCGAGGGAGTCGGCTCGGGCCGGGGTTTCGTCGGCACCCAACGTCTGCGCGTGCCGGGCTCCCCCGGCGTGCGTTCAGAAATCGCTGTGCTGCATGGGCAGATTTTTCCCTTCGACGGGGATTTCCGCAAAGCCTTGCAGATGGTAAACGACTTTGCGCAGGCCCTGTCGGCGGGTAGTTCAATCAAAGACGTGGAGGTGCTTTCTCTACCGCTTAACGTCAGCTCCACCGAGAGCCTCAAGGGCGACGTGGGTTCCAGCCCGGACGCAAGCCAGGCACGATTCTCGGTTCGCGTGGGAGTTGACCGTGGCGCGAGCTGAGCTTGACTGGTCCGTTTTGCGCGGTGCGGTCTGGCTGCTTGTCGGCGCGTGTGTCGTCAGCGGCGGCTTGCTGTGGGGGAGCCGTCAGTTCGCTACGCAGATGAGAGAGGAGCACCAGCACAACCACGGAGATTTTTTGGTGGTGAGCGCAAAGTACATCGCCGCCGGAGATGAGGAGCAAGTTATCCGGACCTATCTACCCAAGTACGAGGAGTTTACGCGTCAGGGCGTAGTCGGGCTGGAACAGCGCTTGAATTGGATGGAGGCTCTGCGCGCCGCCAGTCAGGACTTGAAGCTGCCTTCGGTGCGCTACGACATTCATCCGCAAGAGGTGTACACAGGCATGTTTCCCGCTCGGTCAGGGCGCTTTCAGGTGTATGCAAGCCGCATGCAACTGACCCTTGGCCTGTTGCATGAGGAGGACCTCCTGCGTCTGCTAGCGAAGCTGCGTGACACGGCCGTAGGACTTTTCACGGTGGAGAAGTGCACGTTGCGGCGGGTGGCCGGGGGCATCGAGCCGGACCCAAATCGAGCCAATCTCGACGCCGAGTGCACACTTGCGTGGCTTACTATGCGCGAGGCAGACCATGACCAGCGCCAGGTGAGCGGTTTTCGGTGAAGGATTGTGCAGTGAGGCATGCTGGAGTGAGGATTTCATATCGATTACTGCTGCTGGTGCTGGCATCATCGTGGGGGGCGGCAGATGTGGCCGCTCAATTTCAGGGACGCTTGTTTACGACGCCAGCCGAACGCCGTCTGCTTGACAGGCTGCGGGCGGATGCTGCTGAGGCTACCAGTCGGAAATCTTCGCCCGCTGCGTTGACCAAGGCGTTACCGTCGGCCGAGCCGCTACGGTTCGACGGTGCGGTACTGCGCAGTGACGGGCCCAACACGGCATGGCTGGATGGTCAGCCTGTGAAGCTGCAGCGTCATGTCAGGCGCGGCATGCGCTTTGAGCCGAGTGCGGCGTCGTCCGGAGCCGTCACGCTGCGCTTACCTGAGCGCTCTCGCGTTGTTCGCCTCAAGCCAGGACAGCGCTACAATCCCGAGACGGGCAGAGTGTCGGAAGCGTTTCGCTCGGCTGTGGGGCTGCAGGGACCCGAGCCTGAGGGGCCTTAGCCTTGCACGAGCAGGGCGTGTGCGAGTGACACAGTAAGAGGATGTCCAGAGGGAGTCGACGGATTGGCTTTTCACTGTCCCGCAAACAGGCCGGGATGGCCGCGATAGCCGCCATGGTAGTCCTGGCTGCCGGGGCAGCCATGCTGTTGCTCAATGCACTGGATCCGGTGGCACGCAAGCAGCGACAGCATCGTCAGACCGAAGACGCCCTCGCCGAGGCAAGGGATGCGCTGGTCGGCTGGACAGTCAGTCATCCTGTCGTGCCGGGCATGATGCCGTTTCCCGACCGCAATGGCGACGGGAACTACGACGGCCGGTGCGACTGTCTGGGTCCCTCGGTGGCGGCCGGGAATCACCTGCTCCTGGGCAGGGCACCGTGGAAGGAGCAGGACGTCTGGTTCGACGCGAAGGGCAACATGCACGCCGGTTTCTGCGAGGGCGGCAAGGCGGTTGGTGGTCTTTCCGTTAATGTTTTCGACGGCGCCGGCGAACGCCTGTGGCTTGCGATCTCCAGGAATCTGGTGAGAGACAGCGATGGCGGCGGCTACGTGATGCCGGTCGTGGACTGGGCTTCACCCGACGCGTCGCCATGGCCCTGGCTCATTGTCCGGGATCGGGCCGGTTTTCCGGTGGCCGAGCGAGTCGCGGCTGTTATCATCGCGCCGGGCCGCACTCTTCCGGGACAGAACAGAGGTGGCGACGCGCCGGGCGTGAGCAACTATCTGGACGAGGTGACGGTCGACGGCGTCACTTACAGCAACGCCGACTTCGACGGAGATTTCATCGCCTATCCCGACACCCAGTCTGATCCGACCTCAAGCCAGCACTTCAACGACCGGCTGACCTACGTTACGGTGGACGATCTCATGCCTCTTCTGGAACGGCGTGTCTTGAGTGAGGTCGAGGCGGCACTTGCCGACTACCAGCAGGCAGCCTGGAATCCCAACGGGAGCTACCCTTGGCTGAGTCCGTTTTCCAATCCGGTTAGCTCGTCCTTCGACGGTGAAGTCGGATGCCGGGCGGGACATCTGCCGATTCACCTTCGGGGGGAAGTTTTCTCCACGACGTTTACGGTTGAGTGGGATATTCGGGGTGCTCAACTCTCGGACGGCGGTCCGCTGGGCGCTATTTCAGATCTGGAGCTGCGACAAGGTCGCCAGCGCGCCGTCGGCGACTGCCGCTGGTCCGATGCCGAATCCGTCGACTGCACCGGTACGGCATCGGAGGCTCACACGGCCGCATCCGGAGAACAGGTCAGCCGCACTTACACGTTTGACTTCCGTTATGAGGGTGATGTGACCGTGAATGCTCCCGGCGAGGACTCCACGCGCACGCGACGGGTGGCCATTGATGGACCCCTGACTGCATTCGGCAGCGAGTCCGTCACCGTGTCAGACCGGGTGGCGGCAACTAGCGATGCGGAAGACGGTAAGGTCGTCAGCCAGCGGACGCTGACCATCGACGGCGATTCCTCAGGCCGCATCTCGGTGTCCGGTATAAAGTACGACCTGGATCCGAACTTGCCCGAGCTTCCCGACTGGTTTCTGGTGAACCACTGGCATCGTCTGATCTACATTTCATATGCACAAGCTTACCAACCGGGCATCAACGGTAGCTGTGTGCCAGGCCGTGACTGTTTGACGCTGAGGAACGCTCTCGGACCGGCAAGCGGCGATAAGAAGATGCTGCTGGTGTCCGCGGGTTTGGAGCTCTCTGGTCACCCCTTATACCAGGATAGGGACACCGGGAATCTGGACGCCTATTACGAGAACGCTAACAGCGTGCCAGGGGACGATCTGTTCGAACGGCATGCCCCGATGCGGGGCTTCAACGACCAGGTGCGCACAGTCGCATGGCCGTGAACGGGATCCGTCGCCGTGAGTAGATCATGTGCCGGCTTTACCCTGTTGGAACTCGCTGTGGTGCTTGTGGTGCTCGGGCTGTTGCTCGGTGGTTTGCTGATGCCTCTGGCAACGCAGGTTGACGTCGCCCGAATCCGGGAGACTAACGATGCACTGGACAAAGTGGAGGAGGCACTCCTGGGCTTCGCCATCGCCAACGGCAACCGCCTCCCGTGCCCGGCCAGTGACGAGCTGGGTTTGGAGGACTGCAGCGTCGCGGTAGAGGGCTTCCTGCCTTGGCGAACGCTCGGCGTCGGACGTTACGACGCCTGGGGCCGCACGTTCCGGTATCGCCCCGATGGCGCCTACGTGGCCGCGGTCGGTTTTCCTCCGGACACCACTAGTGGACTCGAGGTGCGGGACCGTGCAGGGACTGTGCTGACAGCCGCGGACCCGAACGCCCCGGCAGCCATCATCTTTTCCACTGGGAAGAATGTTGAAGCGGACGCCGGCAACAAAACGCCGCCGTCGGATGAGATTTACACTCAGGGTGTCTACGCGGAGGACACCTTCGACGACATCCTGGTCTGGTTGTCGAAGAACACCATGGTCAGTCGACTTGCTGCCGCGGGCACCTGGCCACCATGACCGTCAGGCCCGGCTCAGCTCGAAGCATACCTGGCCGGTGTCATTATTCAGCAGTTGCAGCTTGTAGCCAGAGCGCTGCGCCTGTCTGGCTGCCTGATACAGGCCGATGCCATACCCTCTGCTGGATGCCACCGGCGCCTGGAAAAGGGTTGCGGCGATTTCCTGCGCTACCGCGTCACCCGTGTCGCAAACACGCAAGCGCAGCTCGTCGTCATTGGCCACCAGCTTGACCTGAATGCTGACATCAGACGCCAACTGGCGTTTCTGGCGTGCGTTCTCCAGCAAATTCTCGGCAACGCTGTTGAAGCAGTCCACGGGAATGTCTGCGTCCACTTTGATGATGCCGCTGAAGGCCACATGGTCACCGGCGTTGCGGGCTCTGAAAGCTTCCCACCAGTCCTTGACCGGCGCGCAATGCGTCGCGGTCTCTCTGGCCGACTGCAGCTTTTCCAGCGACAGCTTCAGCCTCTGTGACAGATGGGGCAGCTGACGCTGCATCAACTGCTGCAGCTCCGACGCCCGTTCCGGGCCCGCCTGCTCCACGGCGACTGTCAGCGTATGCAGCGACTGAAGAAGATTCTTGATGTCGTGGGTGACTCTGGCGCCCGTCTCGTGGATAGCCTGCAGATAGCTGCGCTGGGCAAGCTCTCGCTCTGCTGCTTTTGCGGCAAGGAAGTGTGCGATGACCCGGACGAGCAGCGTGCCGTGAAGGAGCAAAGTGGTGCTGGCGGGTCGCGGCGTGTACAGCCACACGTCGAGGCTGTGACTGCTCACCCGGCGAGCGTGTGCCGTTGTAGCCCCGCGCTCGCCCTGACCGACTGCCGAATGCCACCGCAGGCCACTGATCCAGGTCAGCTCCTGGAGCTGGTCCATGGCCCGGTTGAGAAACTGCTCAGGTCCGCTCTCCGTTCGCGCCAGTTGCGCAAGGCGGCCTAACCACTCCTCGAAGGGTGTGCCGATGTTGAGCAGGTAGCGGGTCCAGAAATAGCCCAGGCCGGTGAAACCGAGATGCGG
Source organism: Gammaproteobacteria bacterium (assembly GCA_030066245.1). Taxonomy (GTDB): domain Bacteria; phylum Pseudomonadota; class Gammaproteobacteria; order JAABTG01; family JAABTG01; genus JASJBY01. The sequence goes on along the minus strand of JASJBY010000110.1, from coordinate 4,260 downwards.
CGAGGACAGCCAGGAGATCGCGAACAGGAATGCAGCGATACCGAGCATGGCCTGCACCAGGGCGATAGGATACTCGACGCCAATGGTATACATGATCAGCAGGCTGCTCAGGGCGAGAATGGTGGTCAGGAGAGCTATGTTCAGGCCATGAATAGGATCCATGACAAGGCTCGCCGATCTCTCGGCATGCTGCGGCGGCCATACGAACAGCAACAGGGCGAGGACTAGCGGCGCATAACGAAAGAGCAGCTCTACATGGGGGTCCAGGGGAATCGCGAACATGGGGGTGACGGCACCGATCAGCAGCTCGCAGATGACGATTGCGAGGGCGACCAGAGAAGCGACACGCTCGCGCCTGTCGAGAGGGCCACGCCCGCCGATCAGGGCGACCAGCACTATCAGCCAGACGAAGATGAGCCACCAGTTTAGCCAATAGACGAAACCCAGAGTTGCGAGAAGCAGGGTCAGGCTGTTGCCAGCCTTGATCGGACGATCTGTTCGCCAGACTGGCTGCCAGACGAGGAACACGCCCAGGTGCGCCAGCATCAGGGAGCGCGAGAGGGGGCTGCCGAAATCCCACCAGATGGACAGGTGCAGCAGCGCGAGCATGGTGCCGAGCAGCCGGTGCTCGTTGGTCCGGGTCAGGGCGTCACGAAGTCTCGGCATGGCAAAGCCTGTGGAGATGCCTGGAATGCTATAGTACGAAACGCGCGCGCCGGTGTGCTGTTCCGAACGACCTTTATGCTGCTGCCGATCGCTGTCATCGCCAGGTTTACCCTTGTAGAGGCGCTGCGCAATCGCCTGCTGCGAATCCTGGCCATCGTCGTGCTCGCAGTCATTTCTCTTGCCGAGTTCCTGGGGGCGCTTGCTATCACAGAGGCGATGCAGGTGCAGTCGGTGGCGCTGGGGGCACTGCTGCGCGTGTCGGCCGTCGCCGTGGTGAGCCTTTTCGTGGTGTCCAGCGGAGCACGGGAGCTGAACGACAAGGGGATTGAGCTGATACTCTCCCTGGCTATTCCGAGAGCTGCCTATTTCCTCGGTAAGTTTCTCGGATTCTCTCTGTTCGCGCTGCTGGTCGCCGGTCTCTTCTCGCTTGCGCTGGTATTCTACGTGCCCCTGCCACAGGTCCTTCTATGGGGCATCTCCCTGGTCTGCGAGTTGCTGATAGTCTCTGCGTTCAGCCTGCTCTGCCTGGTGACCTTCCGCCACGCAATCGCCGCCCTCAGCGCCGTGGTGGCATTCTACGTGCTATCCCGAACGGCCGCCGCGATTCAGCTCATCGGCGGCGGCCCGCTGATTGATTCGGAGACCCTGTCCCAGCAAATGATGAACGGGCTCGTGGATGCCATAGCATTCGTACTGCCAAGTCTTGAGCGCTTCGCCGCGAGTGAGTGGCTGGTCTACCACACAGGGGGGTGGCAGGACCTGATCGGCGTCATGGGCCAAACGGTAGTGTACCTGGTGCTGCTGTCCGGGGCGGCGCTGTTCGACCTGTACCGCCGGAACTTCTGAGTGTGTCCATGAGGCAGCAGCGTCGGTTGTCGGCTGTCCCCGCCCCTGTCATCGCGCTGCTGGCCGCCGGGCTCGCTCTGCAAGTCACGTGGCACGCGCTTCAGCCGCCGCCCCGGGCGCAGCAGGTGGCCCTGCGGCCGGCTCCGCCCGCCGCCTTGCTGCGGCTGGGCGCCCTCGGAGATGCGCTGCTGGCGGCCAAGCTGACCATGCTGTGGCTGCAGGCCTTCGACAATCAGCCCGGCATCAGCATCCCGTTCAGGGAACTGGATTACGCCTGCCTGGAGACCTGGCTGGAGCGTATTCTGGCGCTGGACCCAAAGGGTCAGTACCCGTTGCTCGCGGCAAGCCGCCTTTATGCCGAGGTGCCGGACGGGGACAAGCAGAAGCGCATGCTGGAGCTCGTGTACCGCCATTTCCTTCTGGAGCCGGACACTCGATGGCCATGGCTGGCCCATGCCGCCATCCTGGCCAGGCACCGCCTGGGAGATCTGCAGCTGGCTCTCAAGTATGCCCGCGCCATCACGGACCAGGCGTCCGGAGAGGACGTGCCTTTCTGGGCAAGGGACATGAGCATCCTGCTTCTGGAGGACATGGGAGAGCTCGAAGCGGCCCGGATTCTCGTCGGCGGACTAATCCGCAGCGGGCGGATCACCGATCCGAATGAGCTCCGATTCCTGCATCGCAAGCTCGCCGCGCTGGAGTCGCGCAATGACGAGATTTCAACAACCCGTTGACATTCCGACACCCTGCGCGAGCCTAACAGGCTCCTTATTGTCGCCTGGAGCAGGGCATTTCAGAGGATCGATACCTCGCGAGCCTTTCCCATCAGCCGGTCCCGCCGTGTTCGCGGCGAGTCCGAGACGTGCTCTGATGGCATTCGGCTTGCATTGCCGGTGGCGTCACTGTGAGGGGGCTCATTAGGGAGCGGCGATGACGCACAAACAGTCGGGATTCACACTCGTGGAGATCGCCATCGTACTGGTGATCATTGGCCTGTTGCTGGGCGGCATACTCAAGGGCCAGGAACTGATCAACAGCGCCCGGGTGCGCAATCTGGCCGACATGGCGACCGGCACCCAGGCCGCCTACTTCGGCTTCGTGGATCGTTACCGGCAGGTGCCCGGAGACATGACCAAGGAAGCCGCTGAAGATGCCATCGGCGGCAGCTTCAGCGGCAATCCGGCTGCGAATGCAAACCAGAACGGGCGGCTGGACCCCAACAATTACACGGGTACTGCCATCTGGAACGAGCCGAATGCAGCCTGGGAGCAGCTCTCCCGAGCCCGTTTCATTCAGGGAGACTTCCAGGGGGAGCCCGGCAAGGAGCCTACCGCCACCAACAACCTGGCCCCGACCAATCCCTTCAACAACCCCATGCTGTTGGGCATCAACGTGGACTACTTCGATCGCAACAATCCGGTGCCGGAAAGGATGCAGCTGATCATGGGGCGCGGAGTGTCGGTGCACCTGATTCGGGAGCTGGATGTCAAGATGGACGACGGCATGCCTACCACGGGCATTGTGCGCGCCACCGTGAACGGTGATCCTTCCAAGGTGTTCACCGGGACCAACAACTGGGGCGGCAGCGACGACACCATAGATTGCGTCGACACGACGGATACTCCGAATATTTACAACGCCAACGGCGAGTCCCTGGACTGTAATGCCGTGCTGATCTTCTAAGATGCCGGGGAGTCCCGGTCCCCGGCACCGTGGCGCACTTGGTGAGTCTTGGTGACGGCTGGCACAGCCTCGCCTCCGGTACCGGCGCTGCGTTTCCAGAGCGTGACCAAGACCTACGGTGGCAGCCAGGTGCTCGATCGCCTGGAGCTGACGGTGGCGAAAGGCGAGTTCTTCGCTCTTGTGGGGCTCAACGGGGCCGGCAAAACAACCCTTATAAAGTCGCTCCTCGACCTCTGCGACATCGAAGACGGGAACATCTCCATATTCGACGTCCGGCACCGTCGCTCTGAATCGCGTCGCCGCTTGGTTTTTCTGCCGGAAGACTTCAGGCCACCTTACTTCCTCACCGGACGGGATTTCTTGCGCTATGCCTGCGGACTCTACGGCAGCGTTTACCAGGACGCTCAGGCACGCGCGTTGATGGCGGCGCTGGAGCTGGAAACGGCTGCGCTACGCAGGTCCGTGCGGGACTTGTCGCGAGGCATGGCTCAGAAGCTCGGGCTCGTGGCCTGCCTGCTGGGCGACAAGGACCTCCTGGTGTTGGACGAGCCCATGAGCAGCCTCGACCCGAAGGCCAGATGCCTGCTCAGAGAGTACCTGCTCGGTCTGAAAGCGGAGGGAAAGACGCTTTTCTTCAGCACCCATCTGTTGAGCGACGTGGAGGCCCTCTGCGACCGCATAGGAGTGCTGCACGGAGGCCGGCTGCGCTTCGTTGGCACGCCGCAGGAGTGCTGTCGACGCTATCAGGGGCACAGCTTGGAGGCGGCATTCCTGAAGTGCATCGAGGGCTGAAGGCGGCCCAGACGGCGCATCAAGGTCTCCATTCCGATGTCTTTTGCGCCACGAGCAGAGCCTCGGGAACGGCCAGCTTGATGGCTGTGGCCAGCTCTAGACACATGCCCGGAACGGGTTTGAGGGAGATCCACAGGATGTTCAAGGGCAGGTTAAGCTCCGCGAACACCACCACGTGACGGTACTGATCGAGGACGAATTGCAGTGCCTCAACAGTTCGTGCACACTCCCGCGACGGTTTCTCTCTAAGCCGCGGGATCAACATCATGAAGT
>JASJBY010000109.1 GCA_030066245.1 Gammaproteobacteria bacterium | reverse complement strand
CGGAATGTCGGAGACGCGGCAAGGCGAATCCAATGGCCCGAGCTGATGCAGTATTTTTGGGACGCTCGAGACGGAAAGAGCAGCGAGCCTGGGCCCATCGAGAGGCAGGATCCGCTCTCAGGAGAGGATGCCTGGTGGTATTTTCGGACGGTTGCGATAGACGGTCAGGCGGATTGGGTCCTCGGGATTGTGGTACTGAAGGACGAGCTGATGGGGCGATCGAAGGACGATCGGCGGCGCCTTCAAATGAGTCTGGCGATTTCGATTCTGTTGTCGGTGCTGCCGTTCGTTCTGTTGCTGAACGTGGCCTTCAATCGAGACGTAGAGCGGTCTTTGTGGTGGGCGTCCATGAGCGTCTCCATAGGGCTGCTGTTGGCCATCGGGACCATCTGGGCCCTGGCGCTTCGCTATCCTCATTACGCAGGCACTTCGCCTTCGGGGAACAGCCACAGCCCCCCGCCCTCGGAGTGTGCGCTCATGGTGGAAGAGGCGCCAGACGGCGAGGTCGAACAGAAGTTGATCCGGGGCTTCGTAGCGAAGTTCGGTTCAACCACAAAGGGATTCTTTGATAGAAAGGCAACGTACGAATGCGGACTTCTGTTTCTCCGTCGCATGGTGGACGGCTCGGAGCAGCGGACGATTGCTGGATTCACCGACGCGAGAGAGTTCCGCACGGTCGTGATCGCCAATCCGGAGCATGAATTGTGGAAAGAGTGGGGGCTGCTGAGGGACCTGAGCCAGGATGCGAACAGTGAGGAGTTGTGGAAAGAGAAGAGCGAGGTTGTCGAACAGGCGAAGTCAAGTCTAAGTCGTGGGCGTGGCACGGGGCGAATGGGTGTGTCGGGCAGTGACCAGTGGGCCCCGAAGATCCTCAGCCAGGCCCAGCTGGATCGTTTCAAGAAGCGCTATGGCAACTACCTCGACACGCTGGGAGAGCGAAGGAATGTGGTCTATCTGCCCACCGGTCTGTACGTGCAATCGCTGCAATTCGTCGAGGCCAACGCAGTGCGTGCGACGGGTTATGTCTGGCAGCAGCTTCCCCCCACCGACGAGGCATGCAAAGGCAATGCTTCCAAGGGGCAAGAGCAGCCCGACCTCAGTTTCCAGGTCAAGACGACGCCTGATAACAGCAGGGCCTCTGACAACCAGAGGGCCTCTGACCAGGAGTGTACGACGGTGACCGCAGGCGTGTTGTTTCCGGAGGCGACCTCTGCAAGCATCAGCGAGGCCTACCGCGAGTCCAGAGACGACGGCGGCCTGACCGTAGGCTGGGATTTCGACGTCAGCCTGCGGGAGACCTTCGGTTATACCAAATTTCCGTTCGATGTTGAGAACGTCTGGCTGCGCCTTTGGCACAAGCAGATCGACTCCAACGTCGTGCTGGTGCCGGATTTGCCGGCATACCCGAGTGTGGCTCCGAGCACGCTTCCGGGCCTGGAGGCGAAGGGGGATTTTGTTCTGCCGGAGTGGGACCTGGAGAGCGCGTACTTCGGATACAGGGGTCACACCTACAGCAGCAATTTCGGTCTGAAAGGCTACTCGGGGGAGGAGAACTTTCCTGAGCTCTATTTCAACATCCTTGTTAAACGCAAGTTCCTAGGCCCCTTCATCAGCAATGTGATGCCGGTGCTCGTTGTTGCAGCGATTCTCTTTGCCTTGGTTCTCACCATTACGCGAAAGGCGGAGAGCTCCATACTGGGCTTCAACACCTCCGCGGTCCTGGCCTCCTGCGCCGGGCTTTTCTTCGGCATTCTTATCGGTCACACGGAGCTGCGTTCTTCCCTGGACGCGTCAGGACTGGTCTACATAGAGACGTTCTATCTGATCATGTACGGAGCGCTGCTGCTGATGGCGGTCAACACCTATGTCTTTTCCGTCAATGAACGGGTCAGGATTCTGCAGTGGCGGGACAACTTGCTGCCGAAGCTGCTCTACTGGCCCACGCTGCTGTTGCTGGTATTGGGAATAACCTGGGCGAGCTTCTATTGAAGCCGGCTTAAGGAGGAGGAGCCATGCGGACAATCCTTTACGGATTGACAGCGGTCGCAGCCTGTCTGGTGGTCATGCCCGTGGCAGCCACCCCGGCGGCCGAGATCCCCGCCATCTTTGCCCATGCCATCGAATACCAGAATGGCGAAATGGTGCTCGTGGACCGGGCCCGGGAGAAAGTTTATCCACGGCGGGCGGAGCAGCCGCTCTACACCCTGGCGTCCATGGAGGAGGGGATCCGGGGCAGTGACACGGGGTTGGTCTTCGAGCTTGGGGTCCAGCAGGGAACCCTTTACTACGGACTGATCGATTACCGGGACGGACGCAACCCCCAGCCCGTCTTCTACAAGAAGTCAGCCCCGATCAAAGATGGCAAGGCCCAGGTGGCCATCGCGGGGGCGCTGTCCGGAAAGTACGACATGTCGGGCTGGGAGCGGAACGGCAAGGGCACACTGGGCTACCGGGTGGTGAATGCCGCGGGGAGCATCATCTACGACGGCCGGGTTTCGTTCGTCAGGAAGGGGGCGTTCCTTCGCAACCTGAGTTTTCTGGAGGGGCCTACCGTACACAACGTCAGCGACCAGGGCGCTGTCATCGCGTTCGAATGCGACCGACCTTGCACAGCCGTCGTCCGCGCAGGTGAGCGGCGCTTCCGGTCCTCCCAGGCTACGCGACGCCACGAGGTGCGGGTGACCGGGCTCGAGCCCGCCACGTCATATCAGTACCGCGTCCAGGTGACGGCCGCTGGCTCCGGGCGGCAGGCGCCCCTGGCAAATTCCCGCACTTTCGCCTTTCGCACGGCTCCCCGGCCCGGCACGCGCCAGGCCTTCGTATTTGCCTATGCCAGCGATTCCCGCGACGGCCAGGGCGGGGGAGAGCGGGATATTCATGGCACCAACGCCTACATCATGAAGAAGCTCATGGCCGTGGCCCAGGCCAAGGGTGCGGCGTTCCTGCAGTTTTCAGGTGACATGATAGACGGGCGCCTGAATAACGTGCCCCAGACCCGACTCCAGTACCGGAACTGGAAGCGAGCGATCGAGCCCTTCGCCCATTACATACCCGTATACGCGACTATCGGCAATCATGAGGGCCTGTTTCACACTTTCGATGACGGCTCGGACATTGGTATCAACGTGGCTCGCTTTCCCTTCGCCACGGAGTCGGCAGAGGCGGTGTTCGCCGACATGTTCGTGATGCCGGAGAACGGTCCTGTAAGTGAGGACGGGGCGGAGTACGATCCGCGTCCCGAGCGTCCCGGCGATTTCCCGCCCTACAGGGAATCCGTCTACTACTACGTCTACGACAACGTGGCGATGGTGGTCTTGAACTCCAACTATCTTTTTTCCCGCTCCTATAAATACTGGTTCGCGAAGAAAGCACGGGAGGGATCGCCCCTAGGCGGCGGCGGGCTGCACGGCTACCTCATGGACCGGCAGTTGGAGTGGCTGGAACGGACCCTAGCGCGTCTGGAAGCCGATCCGAACATCGACTTCGTATTTGTCACCCAGCACACCCCGGCGTTCCCCAACGGGGGCCATCGGTCCGACGACATGTGGTACGACGGCAACAACACGCCGCGCCCGAGCATCGCCGGCAAGCCGCTGCGCCGCGGGGTTATCGAACAGCGCGATCGCTATCTGGAGCTGCTGTTGAAGCACAAGAAGGTGGTAGCGCAATTGACGGGCGACGAGCACAACTACGCCCGCATGCTCCTCACTCCGGAAACGGTCATACACCCGGGGGACTGGGACAAAGCCAGGCCGCGCATCACGCGTACCCTTTGGCAGATCAACAACGGTGCCGCCGGCGCCCCTTATTACGCCCAGGAGGTTCTGCCCTGGTCCGACCACGTGAAGACCTTCTCCACCCAGATTGCACTGGTGCTGTTCCACGTGCACGGGCGGGAGCTCTATTTCGAGGTCATCAACCCGGAAACTTTGGAGAGGATCGAATAGGTAGCGTCATGCACAATCCAGCGACCAGGGATAAAAGGCTCGGCTTTGTGGCGGGTCTGTTGGGGGTCCTGACCATCGCCGTCCTGCCCGCAGTGACCGGGTGCGCCAATGTGGGGGAGAGAGCCATGGCGCAGTGGCCGCCGGATGACATCGCCGCCGAATTAGCCCCGCTGCCGCGTGACGACCCGCGCGCCGGGGTATTCCCCGAGTCCCGGTCGAGCCGCTAACCGATCCGCCCGTGGTAGACGGCGGCGTGGTTGCCGAGCAGACAAGGAAAGCGCGGGATGCGCTCGCCGAGCACCTGACACGAGCGCCGATCCTTTCGCGGCTTCCGCGGCCGGACCTGGCCCGCCTGGCTGTCGATGCACGGGAGAAAAGCTACTCGGCAGGAGAGCAGGTCTTTGCGGAAGGCGATGCCGCGGCGCAGCTCTATCTGATCCTGGCCGGAGAAATCGAGATCAGCTCCGGCGCCCGTTTTACAGAAACGGTGAGGCAGGGCTTCCTGGGCGAGGAATCGGTCCTGGGACATGAGGGGTACGTCAACCAGGCAAGAAGCGTCTCTCCCAAGACTCGGCTCCTCGTTCTCGATGGCCTGGCAGTCGCCGAGATTCTGGCTGGCCACCCCCGCTGCCGGGAGGATTTCAGCCTTTCGTTGCTGCGTTTCGGCCGCAAAGAACAGGACGCGCTGCCCTATCCCCCGCAAGGCGAGTCGCCGGTGGCGGCGGAGAGCCCGTCCAAGGAGCCCGGAACCGCGGTTTTCATCGGCTGGCTCCTGGCCTTGCTGCTGCCCGTCGCGCTTTACCACCTGCCGGGGCTCGACGGGTTCTCTGCCAACAGCCGCATCTTCATCTCCGTTTTTGCCACCACCATCCTCATGTGGGTGTTCAGGCTGGTACCCGACTTTGTGGCTGGTTTGCTCTCTGTGCTGGTGGTGCTGGTGCTGGGGATCGCTCCGGGTGAGGTGATCCTGGGCGGGTTTCAGTCGTCCAGCTTTTTCATGGCCATGAGCATCTTCGTTCTCGCCGGCGTCGTGGTGGCGTCGGGCCTGGTGTATCGGCTGTCGCTGATCCTGCTCAAGCGCACCCCACCCTCCAAGTTTCTCTACAACCTGGTGCTCACGCTCGCGGCCCTGGCCACCACCCCCATCCTGCCATCCGCGAACGGCCGCATAGGCCTGCTGTCGCCGCTTCTGGCCGATGTGATCGGTGTGCTGGGTTACCGGCGGCAGGGGCCGGACGCCAACCGGTTGGCGGTTTCCGTTTTTTTCGGCACCAGCCTGTTTTCCGCCGTCTTCCTCACCTCCAAGTCCATTAATTTCCTGGTCTTCGGCATGCTTCCAAGCCAGGTCCAGGACGGCTTTCATTGGCTCAACTGGACGCTGCACGCTGCCGTAGCGGCACTGGTGAGCCTGAGCCTTCTTCTGCTGCTTTCCAGCCTGGCCTTCCGCTCTGGCGAGCGGCCTCGGCTGTCCCCGGTCCAGGTGCAGACCCAGCTTGATATTCTCGGCCCCATGTCACGAGCAGAGTGGGGCGCGGTGGCTGGTGTTGCCCTGCTCATGGCGGGGATTGCTACCACTTCCTTGCACAAAATCCAGCCGGCATGGATCGCATTGGCGCTGATGTTTCTCTTCCTCGCCATAGGGACCATGGACAAGGAGGATTTCCGCCGCAAGATCGACTGGCCTTTCCTGTTCCTGCTTGGAACGCTGATCGGTCTGGCCAAGACGATTTCGTTCTTGGGCATCGACCGGGAAATCGGCGACCATCTATTCGTACTGGGCGAGCTCATGAAGGAGAACCTTTACCTCTTCGTGCTGGCCCTGGCCGGACTGATATTCCTGCTGCGCTTTGCCGTGTCGATCAACGCCACGGTGGTCATCATGGTGCCCATACTCCTGCCCCTTGCAGAGGCCGCCGGAATCAACGCGTGGGTGGTCTGTTTCATGATCCTCACCTTGAGCGAGGCCTTCTTCTTGCCGTATCAGTGCTCCTATTACATGCTTTTCCGCGGCTTCAACGAAAGGCAGAAGCTGTACCTGGAGCCGTCTTTCCTCCACGTGAATCTGTGGAGCATCCTGATCCGGATGCTGGCGATTTACGCCTCGATTCCCTTCTGGCGGGCGCTGGAGATCCTGCAATGAGGCCGCGGGTCAATCGGTTCATGATGGCGATTTTCTTTCTCTGTCTGGGCGGCTTCCTGATATGGAGCGCCATGCAGCGCCCGCGGGTGTTCGTGCTTCAAAGCTACACCAGGGATTATGCCTGGACCCGGGACGTGGACGACGCAATCCGCAACGTCTTCAACGGCAAGCCATACGACGTCAAGTATCACTACATGGATACCAAGCGACACTCTGGCCCAGAGTTCAAGCGGATCGCCGGCGCCTTGGCACGCAAACGGATCAACGAGTGGAAGCCGGACGTCCTGATTGCGGTGGACGACAACGCCCAAAGCCTGGTGGCCACCTGTTACATGGTTCCGGAAACGGGGACTGCAGCGAGTCAGGAGGCCCAGGCACTGTTCGGTAAATGTTACGACGACCACCGGGAGCTTGCCGTCGTATTCGCCGGTGTAGGTGCACAACTCGCCGAATACGGGTATATCGGGCAGGACAACGTCACCGGCATACTCGAGCGCATCGACATTCCCGCCCTGAAACGGACGCTGGAGATTATCGCGCCGGAGATTACAGAGTCGGGCCTTCAGGTTTGGGCCCCCATCGACGACTCCACTTCCGGCGACTACAACCAGGGTCTGCTGGAGCAGCTGCGCACGGAACTGGCAAAGACGAAGTCCGGTATTACGTTAACGGTCAGGAGAGAGGGCACCTTTTCCGAATGGCAGGCCATGGTGAAAGAAGCCAATGACAAGGCCCATCTGCTGCTTTTCTCGAACTACCATACCGTAATCAAGTGCCGACTTCGTGTCGTTGAGATATCAGACGCAAATGCTGACGAGGACGACTTCGTCACCTACCAACGGGAGTTTCCGTCCAATGACAGGGACTGCGCGGTATTGATCATGCGTGCGTCCGGGAAATCGGAACAGCTGACCGTTGCGGGATTCGACGATGCCAGAAAGTTCCGCACGGTGGTGGTCGATGATCCGTCTCATGAGCTGTCAAGGGAGCTCGAGAAAGACCGACCCAGCCAGAGCAAGCTTCTGAAGCTGGCGGCCGTCAGTCTCGGGCGCACGCTTACTCGGGTGCCACCCTCCGAACTGATCGCGTGCATGGAGGCCAGCAGTCGGATCCCCGGCATCGGCGCCTGGGGCTTCTACGTGGAGGACGGCGGCATGCTCTCAGTGGGAGTGTCCCCTTTCGAGCAGGGAGAGACGGCGGCGCGGCTGGCGGTGGAAATTCTGGACCATGACAAGAACCCCAAAGCTCTCGCTGTGGAGACCACCCGCCAGTCGCTGGTCTACATGCGTGAGTCGCTGATGCGCTATCACTCCCTGGAGCTGCCTCCCATCTACGAAGCCTTCGCGCGGGCGACGGGACACTACTACGGCTGCAAGGACCGTCGCGGAGACTGCGGCGCCGACATTTCCTGCATAGCCGATATCAAGCGCCGCCAGGGTTTGCCCACAGAGGACTGCGCAGACCAAAGGCGCTGCCCCTAGTACTCCGTCGAAACCACCGCGCACGCTTGACCGGACGCGCGCATTGGCACCCGAGACCGGAAAGTTGCTGCGCGCCGTCCTGGTGGGTTGAGTGCGTGCCCGGCCTGCGTGGGCCGAAGTCGGCGGTTGTCTGGAAACAGAGGGCACAAGTATCGTCCTGAACAAGTTCTCGTCATCCGGGCGCGTTTCGTCAAGCCTGGTTGAGAATCGCACTCAGCCGCCATCGGGGCAGGGTGGCCTGATGCATCGCGGGGGTTGCACTGGCGAGCGTTTTGTTGTGTCATGGCCCTCAGGCCTTCGGGGTTGCTGAGCAAAAGCCCGCCGGTGCCGACGGCACGGCCACGTGAACAACCCCAGCTTCTCACTCGCAAGATGACCGTCAGCGACCCGGGTAACGCGCTTACCCCTGGTTCGGGGAGAGCGTCCGAGGGAGGCAGCTTATGATTCGCACGATGGGGTTCACCACTCTCGCCTGCCTGGTGGTAAGTTCCGGGCTCTACGCGCAGGACAGCCTGCTCCTGTCTCTTCAGAAGCAAACCAATCAGCAACAGTGGCGGTCGGTCGATGCCGAGATGTCTGCCGGCAGTTACAAGAACGTCATGAATCACAATCGGCGTCTGGCGGCCGACACCCTGTCCGAGACCATTCAATCCCTGGGCGTCCCGAAGGTGGGGATCGCCATCATGGGAGCCGCAACGGCCCTGGCGGTCAGCGATGTGAAAGTACCCCTGAACAGGAGCAAGACGCTGGGGCTGCGTATCGACGATGCCGCCGAGGAAGACCGAAGCGCGCTCATCGAGGTCAAATTGAAGTGGTAGCATTTGCCCGCCGCAACGCCAGCTTTTGAGGCGCACGCGGTCACCCGCCTTCCCGCCCGCAGGCTATTGAACGCAGAAGCGGCTGCCGCCTGCCGACAGGTGGCCCGTGTGAAGTGAGCTTTAGTTCGCCCACCGCTCCTTCGTTTTACCGAACAGCAGGGGCCCGGCGGTCGCCCTTGCGCTGAGCCGGGTCCCTTCCCCATCCAGCACGGCTCCTGCGAGCGTATGCGAAGCGAAGAGCTGTTCAGTCGTTCCGGCTTCTATGGTTTTCTGCTGAAGTCCAATGTGTTGCTGCATCGCGAGGCGGTACAGGCTGCCATTCACGCTTTGCAGCCGGTGGTGGAATCGCAGGGTCGGTCAACCCTGAGAGTGCTCGACCTGGCTTGCGGCGGCTGGCCGGTAACCATAGCTGAGGCAATGGGGGCCTTCCCGCAGTCCGTCTTCAAGTATACGGGAATCGATATCAACCCGGACCAGGTGGTCCTGGCCTCGAGCCGCTTCCCGTTTCCCGATAACGTCGTCGAGTGTCGCGTTCTCGAGGGCAATGCCTGGGATCTCGAGTCGCTGGACGTGAAGCGCAGGTACTCCCTGGTTTTCAGCGGCATGAATCTCCACCACGCCTCGCCGCAGGAGATCTGGTTTCTCGGTCGGCAGCTCGAAACGCGGCTGCGGCCCGGCGGCCTCTTCTTCAGCCATGATGTTTACAGACCGGATCACGAGCCCTACTGGCCGCGACCGGAGCTCATCGACGGTGAGTGTGCTCAGCTGGTCCCCCCGGCACGTCTTGCTGCGGCGGGTGTGCCGAGCCTGTCTCCGGGCAAACAGGTCGACGTCTTCGAGCCGGCCTGGCGAGTCGACTACGTGCAGCGCATGCACCGCACGCTGCTGGAGCGTGGCGGCGACCAGGCGGGCGCGGACAGTACGGTTCGCCACATGCGCAGCCGGGACTATCCGCTTTCCACCGCCGAAGTGAGGCGAATCATGAAAAGTCGAGGTTTCCATGCGAAGGTGCAGCGCTACGATTGCTCCGCTGAGCCGCTCGGACCGTTCGTGGCGACCTGTGCGTTTACTCGAGGTGAGTGATGGCGAGCGCCGCTTTACGCCGTCGCCAGGAGCGAGCCTGTGAGGAACTTCGTTGGGCGCAGCCTTGACGAGCGGTTCGGCGGCAAGCAAGCTTTCGTCTTGGAGTCTTGAGTAGTGGTTGTCGATTTGGAGCGTTTTGAGAAATGACTGCCCATGTAACCTGGACCGACGAATATTCCCTGGGTTATGCGCCAATCGACGAGCAGCACAAACAGCTGCTGAATCTGCTTGACGCCCTGTATTCGGCCGAGAAGAGCGACGGACCTACCACGCACGCCTCCAACGTCCTGTTCAAGCTGGTGGTGTTTACGGAGACTCATTTTGCCTATGAGGAGATGCTTCTGGAGCTGGTCGGTTTCCGGACGCTACGAAAGCACTCGCTGTACCATGAGATCATGAAGTCCAAGACCAGAGAGATCGTGCAGGACTTCAGGAAGAACAGGTCGTTCGATCGCGAGGAAGTGCTGCTTTTTCTCCGCGACTGGTGGATCAACCACATTCTGAAGGAAGACATGCAGTACAGGCCGCTTCTGGCAGACCATGGGCTGATAACAACCCGTCACGCGTGAATGAATTGCCGATGGAATGCCATGCCGATGCCCGCGAGGGGCGATGGCTCTCCCTGATTCTCGAGAGGCCATTCCCGGCCTGACGAGAGGCGCTGATCGGGGATTCTTGTCGTGCGTCCGACGCCCGTCATAGACGCCGCAGTGCCAATCTCCTTCCAGGGGCTCAACAGGGACCAGTGGGCCCATGTGCGCGTCATCCGCTCCGGGGAAAAGGCGCCATGGCCGGATCACGAGTCGGCCGTCCGGGACAGGCGGCCGTGGGGCCCGCGCGCGCTCCCCGCTGCACGGGTAGCGGCTGTCTGATGGTCCCCGCAGAAGCCGGGAAACGGCCCGGGCCCTACCACCGTCGTCTCGACAACGCCTTCACGCGCCGGGCGGGAATCGAGGTGCCGATCATCGGCGGCCCCATGTACCCATGCAGCAATCCGGAACTGGTCGCCGCCGTGTCAGAGGCTGGCGGGATCGGTATCGTGCAGCCTATTTCACTGACCTACGTACACGGCCACGACTTTCGTGAAGGGCTGCGGCTGATCCGACGTCTCACGGCCAAGCCCATCGGCATGAATGCGCTCATCGAAAAGAGTTCCAGGCGTTATCACGAACGCATGGTGCGATGGGTTGAGCTGGCGCTGGAAGACGGCGTGCGATTCTTTATCACATCCATGGGCAAGCCCGCATGGGTGGTTAGGCGAGTGCACGCAGTCGGTGGTGTCGTCTATCACGATGTCACCGAACTCAAGTGGGCAACGAAGAGCCTCGATGAGGGCGTCGATGGTCTCATTGCGGTGAATAACCGTGCGGGCGGTCATGCCGGGAGACGTTCGGCTAAGCGTTTGTACGCGGAACTGTCACACCTCAAGGTGCCCGTCATCTGTGCCGGCGGCGTGGGCAACGAAGCGGAGTTTGTGCGCATGCTGAGCCTCGGGTATGCGGGGGTGCAGATGGGTGCGCGGTTTATCGCGACGGACGAATGCCGCGCAAGTCAGCCTTACAAAGATGCCATCGTCCGCGCCACCGAACGGGACATCGTGCTGAGCGAGCGGGTGAGCGGCACCCCCGTATCGCTGATTCGGACGCCTTCCGTCGACCGCCAGGGTCTCCGGCCCGGGCCCGCCATGCGTTGGATGTTGGGCGGGAAAAGGACAAAGTATGTGGCGCGCACCTTGCTGTTGCTCCGGTCCTTGCGGCAGCTCAAGGCGGCGGTGCTGGACGAGAGCGGCTCCCGCGATTTCTGGCAAGGGGGCAAGAGCGTGGCCGGTGTCCACTCGGTCGAGCCTGCGGGAGACATCGTCAGACGCTTCGCCGCGGCGGCAAGGCTGTGAGAGCTCGTGCCGCTGTCGAGTTGGCCGGGCCGCGCATATACGGCAGAATGTGGCGCCGTCGCACCCGCCGCGGTTCGCGCGCTCGAAGGGGGTGGCGTTGCTGATGGAACTCGACTGCATGCGGTGAATTCCAAAGCCGCTGTAGAGCACGGTCTATGTCACTTCAATCGCGGAGAAACCAATGTTCAGAGACTTGAGACGAGCAGCCTTGCTTGGCGGATTGCTTGCCGTTGTGGTCCTCCTGCTCGCGCCGCAGGCAGGGCTTGCCCACTGTCAGATCCCATGCGGCATCTACGATGACCACGCGCGCGTCCAGGCGATGCTGGAAGATGCGGCCACCGTGGAGAAGGCGGCAAAGCTGATCGGTGAACT
>JASJBY010000108.1 GCA_030066245.1 Gammaproteobacteria bacterium | reverse complement strand
GTCAGGTACATCATACCGATGCTCATCTGCGCCTTGGTGTCGCCCTGACCGGCCGCCCGACGAAACCATTCCATGGCCTCCACATAGTCCTGCGCGACCCCGCGGCCAGTCATGTACAGGTGTGCGAGATTGGTCTGTGCCTTGCTGTAGCCCTGCTCGGCCGCCTTTCTGTACCACTTGACGGCCTCACCGGGATCCCGTTCCAGGCCTTTTCCGGACATGTAGCGGGTGCCCAGCTCAAACTGGCTTTCGGCATCGCCCTGCTCGGCCAGCTCACGTACTTCTTGCAGAGACGCCGCCAGAATTGGCAGGTTTGCCAGCAACAGCAAAGCGGAAAGCAAAATGACGAATACGCTTCTCATGTGTGTTTCAGGACCATTGTCGCCTCCGACGGCAGGCAGCACAGCCGACAGGCATCGCCCAGCCCCGCCAGCGCCCGATGCTAGCGAAATGCACCACGGCGATAGAGCCGCCAGATGACGCCCCAGCCTGCCACCAGCGGGTAACGCCGTGCCAGAGGGCTCACGTCGACACTGACGCCTGAATGCCTCTCGATTTTCCAGATAACGTAATCGAAGCCACCGCGGAAGGTAAACACGGCTTTCAGGAGCCGCAGGACAGAGAGCAGTTTGCCCTGCGCTCGGCGTAGCGTCCATGTTGAGCGATTCCGCCGGCGTGCCTGTACGGGGATATCACTACGGTAAGCATTGGGCTCCGCAGCCGCTTCGACACGATATGGCAGGCTTTCCATCGCGGCCCGCGTAAGCTGGTCCAAGTAGGCTGCCGACGATTCGTACAGCGATAGGGCACGGTGCGGCTTCTCCGCGCGTAACTCTGCCCGGTAGCTGAGCCGCAGGCCTTCCAGCCACAGCTCCCGGGACGTGAATATCGGCGGCAGATGCGGGATGACGCGGCTCATGAAGGTGACCACGGCGCGGGCAAGGCAGCGCACGATCTGTTCCGTGGCCTGCTCGTCGCGGGCATACAGCAGCGCGGCCGGTTGAGAGAAGCGCCCCCAAAGATAGGAATGATTCCAGCGCGAGGAAGTGCCGCGCTCGAAATCGCGCGCCGAAACCACCGCGTATTTTGCACGCAGCGTCTGCTGCTCGCTGGTCCACTCCAGGTAATACACGTTGGGCGGCAGCAGCCTGTTGAAGTAGGCGGGCAGACGGCGCCCGTAGAACCCACGATAGCTGTCCACCACCAGATAGAGGTCCACCAATCCCTCCAGCGCCTGGCCTCGGTGCAGGCAGGAGCCGTAGAACAGGATGGCCCGGACGGTATCGCCGTGCGCCGCCAGCAGCCGCTCGCGCAGCGCCTGCATAGGCGGCGTGGGTACCAGGCGGCTCTGGCGCTGCACTAGGTCGAGGAGGGGTGCCGGTGGCTGCATGTCCCGCACTTCCTGTCTACAGGCGAAGGAAGCGGACGTCTCCGCCGTCCTGGAGCAAGACCGGCCCGTTTGCCCTGTCCACCGGTATGATTTCGCCGTCCAGGGTAAACGCGCTGTCCAATGTCAGCCTGACCTCCCGGGCATTGTAGCTGTAGTACCCGTTCGACGCGGTCAGCCGGCGATGCGTCCGGCCCCGGGCCAGCCAGGGCAGCACGCGCAGCAGATACCGCGGGCGGGCGCCCAGAGCGGTGTACTGCAGGGGCGCCCTTTCTCTGCCCCAGTAGGGCCTGAGTCCTAGAAAAAGGCGCTGCAAGGTGCTCACCAGTATCAACAGCCAGTCGTGCTGCTCCGGAGTCCGGTCGTCGACCTGGACGCGAATGCTCTCCGGCGTCACATGTTGACCGCGTCGTCTCGCTGCATCGAGGAGGAGCCTCGCGATGGTGATACCGGGACCCAATTCACCACGAAGGCCCATGGCGTGAATGCGTTCGTGGAAGTATCGGGTACCCTGAACGATGCCGGCCGTGCCAAAAAACATGCCGTACAGGGCCACAGCAGTAGGGTTCGCCAGGACCCGAAGCACCGGTCGACTCTCGATGACGGCACCGGTTTCTCGAGCCTGCGTCCAGCGCAGCAGCCGGCGTAACGACCGACCGGGATGTCGGCCAACGCCGATGTCGCCGGCGGTCATGTTGGTCGTGCCGCTCGGAATCACGGCCAGCAGCGGCAGCCTTGAGAACGGCCTGTCGCGCAACAGACTGCTGAGCACCGCCTGTACCGTGCCATCTCCCCCGTTGACCGCCAAGACTTCTGTCTCGTCACCGGACAGCTCCCGCAGCGCCTCGCCGATTTCTTCGGGGGTGCTGACCTCGTGGTGGGGGACCTCCCCGTAGCCCGCCAGGATGCGCCGCGCGGTTTGGAGCCCGCCTTTCTGGTTTCTGCCGCTGCGACCGTTGCTGAGAACGCCTAGCGACCGCGGTCTTGCCTCGTCCGTAGTACGAGGGAGGTCCGGAACGGGCGACTCGCGCGCGGTCGTCGCGGGTCTGGCGGGGGCGGACTGGTGCATGAGGTTTGGGACTCGGCGTAGCGACTGCGTGACCATCATCCGGTCCGAGCGCGAGCTCGGCCTCGACAGGAAATGCCGTTAAATTCAACGCGATATCGTATACTAACTTGATGGCTGCAGCAAAATCTTCCAGGTTGGCGAAACCGGCCGCCCGGGGTCGAGGAGCCCGCCGAGGCTACACGTTGGCGCATTTTTCCGATCCTCACCTGTCGAGCCCGGCACACGCGCGCATGAGAGAGTTGCTGAACAAGCGCTTCTTCGGCTATCTGTCCTGGATCAGCCGGCGCCGGGCGGAGCATAGGCGGGAAGTGCTCGATGCCCTGCTGCGCGACCTCGCCCGGCTGCGACCGGATCATACCGTGGTCACGGGTGACCTCACCCACCTTGGACTGCCGAGCGAGTTCGAGCAGGCGAGACGATGGCTGCAGACGGTGGGCGAGCCGCAGGACGTGACGGTGGTGCCCGGAAACCACGAGGCATACGTGCACGCCTCCCCCGAGGAGACCCTGCGGCTCTGGCAGCCCTATCTGAGCTCGGATGAAGCCAGCCGTGCCGCGACCCTGCCGGCAGGCGGGCAGGCGCCATTTCCAAGCCTTAGGGTACGCGGGCCCCTGGCGCTTATCGGCTTGTCGAGCGCCCGACCCTCGGGTTTTTTCCTGGCCACGGGCCGAGTGGGGCAGGCTCAGCGCGATGCCTTATCTCGGGTGCTGGAGGCGACCGGCCGGCGAAAGCTGGTGCGCGTTCTGCTGATCCATCATCCGCCGCTTGAGGGCACGGTAGGTTGGCGCAAGCGGCTGGTAGACTCGCGCAGTCTGCGGGCAATTCTGAGCCGCCATGGGGTGGAGCTTGTACTCCATGGCCACGGTCACCGGGCCGCGCAGGGCGCGCTGCGAACAGCGACCGGCACGGCGCCGGTTCTCGGCGTGCCGTCGGCATCCACGGTAAGCGCCATGGCCGGGCGGCGGGCCCAATATTACCTCTATCGTTTCACCGATGAAGGCGATGCCAGGCTGCTCACGGTCAGCGTGCGAGGTTATGCACACGCGCGCAACGGCTTCGCTGCCGAAGGTGAGCGCACGCTGATTCTACCGGCGGCCGATTGAGGTGTCCTGATAGCTGCCGTGGCGATGCTCAGCGAATCCGGCGAATGACCAGCAGGGTCAACAGGACGAGCGCCAGCACCGGGGTCAGGGCGACCACGGCGGCGCTTATGCCCACCAGCAGCCCGAGGTTGGCCACAATCTGGCTAACCAGGTAATAGGCGACGCCGAGCACGGCCCCAAGCGCGAGACGTTTGCCGAAGGAGGCCGACCGCAGCCCGCCGAACACAAAGGGCAGGGAGAGCAGGGTCATCGCCCCCGTGGCCAGAGGCAGCGAGGCCTGCTGCCAGAATCGCAACTCTATCTGCTCCGCGGCCTGACCCGTTTCCCGAAGATGCTGGGCATATCGCAACGTGTCAGTCGGCGACAACGCGGTCGGCGGGAGTTCCAGCACATGGACCTGGGTTTCGCTTAAAAAGGGCTCCCACTCCAACTCGGGAAGAACTTGACTCTGGACGCTTTGACCGTCGAAGCGCTTGTGCATGACCCTCAGCAGCCGCCAGCGATTGGGGTTCGCCAGGTTCGCACGCTCGGCCTGGATAAAGGTGCGGAGGCGTCTGTCTTCGTCGAACTCGTAGATTTCAACCTCATGAGGGATACGGCCATGAAGAACGCGCTGGACATTGATGTATCTGAGCCCGTCCCGTGACCAGAAGCCGTTGTCTGCGAGGAAGGTGCCGGCTTTAGTCAATTCCGCCGAACGGCGGGTTTCGGCACGCTGGTTCAGCGGTGGCACGATGAACTGTGCCATGAGAACAACCAGCAGCATCAAGAGGAGGCCCGTTTTCATCACCGCCCCGCCGATTCGCATCACGGACACACCGGCGACGCGCGCGGCAAGCAACTCACTGCCTGCCGCCAGCCCGCCCAGGGCCACAATGCCTCCCAGAAGGGCGGCTACCGGGGTAAGCTCCAGCATGAGCCCCGGGGCGGTCATCAGCACGTAGACTAGCCCGTCCAAGGCGTCGTAGGTTCCCTTGCCCACGTCCTCGAGCTCGTTGACGAAGAGCAGGAAGCTGAACACAGGCAGCAGCACCGCAAGGACCAGCACGTAACCCTTTGCGACGGATGCGCCGATGTAACGGTCCAGAGTTCTCACAGGGCCATGCTTGTTACGGGGTGCTTCGGAGGTGTTGGGATAGCGGGGCCATCGTCGAGAGAGGAAATACTACCGCCTTATCGACGGCGAAACACTCTGGCGGTTACGCCCTGGATGCGCGACATGCGGCGTCGACACCATGCCGGACGCACGGGCCACCAGAGGAGCAGGAGCAGCAGGGCGGCCGGTAGCGAATGCACCCACATC
Source organism: Gammaproteobacteria bacterium (assembly GCA_030066245.1). Classification (GTDB taxonomy): domain Bacteria; phylum Pseudomonadota; class Gammaproteobacteria; order JAABTG01; family JAABTG01; genus JASJBY01. The sequence goes on along the minus strand of JASJBY010000108.1, from coordinate 6,874 downwards.
ATCCCGGGTATCTCTCCGACCCATCCTTCCTCTACCCAGGTCTCCGCCATGCCGCCGAGGTTGTAGTACACGACGTAAACCAGAACCGCGACAAAGACCCGGGCGTAACGCCCGCGACGGGGTGCGGTCCGGCTCAGGGGAACCGCGAGCAGCGTCAGCAGCATGGTGCCGATGGGCGCTGAAACACGCCATTGAAACTCAGCAATATCCTTGGGCCTGTCGGAACGGGCGAGCTGTGCAGTGGGCGCGGCGCGGCGTTTGTAGGAAATGTGGCGCGCCGTCGGGCTTTTCAGGTACACGCTCAGCGTGCCGAACTTCACGGTCATGTCCTTCTGTCCATCCGGAGCCAGGTGATAGGCATGGCCGTCGACGAACACCAGGTTGGGCTGGACGGCGTCTCCTGGGGCAGGCAGGATTGCCTCCCGGGCATACACCACCTGGGTGTTCTTACCCTTGCGACTCTGGTAGAAGACGCGCTTCAGGGTCCGGCTTTCCGCATCTATATCTTCGGCATACAGCACACGGCCGCTGCGTTTCAGCTCGTAGAATCGGCCGGCCTCGAGCTTGCTCATGTCTATTCCAGCCTGGGCCCTGGCTTCAAGCTCGTAGCCTGTTCGGTAAGCCCATGGCCTGGCGAAAAGAGCCAGTAGCGCCACCAGAATGGCCACCGTGAGGGTAAGCCTGAAGACGGTCTTCAGGACCCGGAAGTCGCTGACGCCGGCAGCCGTGATGGCGACCATTTCCGAGTCCGTGTAGAGGCGTCCGAGGCCCACCACCACGGACAGGTAGAGCGCCGTTGGCAGCAGCACTTCGAAGCCGATCAAGATCCGCAGCAGTATCAGCGAGACCAGGGTTTCGGCCGGGAGCACGCCGGCAACGGCCTCGGCCAGGTAGTTGGCCGAGCTGAAGCTGGCGTAAATGATGACCAGCACCAGCACGCCCAATATCATGGGCTGGGTGATTTCCCGGAGAAGGTAGCGTTCGATAATCAAGGCTCGTCGTGGTCTTTGTTACCCACCGTGAGATCACCAGTCCCCCTGACGGCGCGCGCCGGCTCAGGAAGGATCTGGTCGGGCAGGGTTGCGGTGACGCCTTCTCGTCCGGCAGGAAACATCAGGACGGATGCAAGCGCATTTCGCGCGCTCGGTCCTCCACGAACTGCCAGTCAGCCATAGTATCCACATCTACCGCAGCATCCGGAAATGGTAACTTCACCGCGCCCACACGCACGCCAGCACGTCGCGACAGGCGCTCCAGTGCTGTTCCCAGCGAGAGTCGGCCGGCAAGAAACTGCAGCACGGTCAGCCAGCCAACTGCGCCAACAACGCGCAGGGGTTTTTTCCGCTGCCGTTCCACTCGACGCCAGTACTCGGCCAGTCGTCGGGCCTCGGGTGTCAGGAAAGCGAACAGATTGCAGCCGCAGTAGGCGTCATCCCGGAGCCGTATGACGGTGCGCCGTACGCTTGGGTAAGCTTTGAGTACCAGCGAGTGGCGGGCGAGCCCGACCAAGGCGTCGCAGCCGCTAAGGCGTGCCTCGCAGCAGAAGTGGTCGACGATGGCTGGGCTCAGCAGAGCGTGGTCAGCGGTGGTCAGCAGAACGGGCAATTGCGCAGGAACGTTGCGCATGGCGGCCATGGCGCTGCGACTGGGTGCAGCCTCGGACGGCACCCAGGGTATGTCTTCGGCCGCAAGCCAGCGTTGCAGCTGGTGCTCCCCGTAGTAGACCGCCGGCGGCGGACCGCACAGGAGCCTGGCATTCACCTCGCGGCTTTCGTTCAGCGCACCGAGCACACGCTGCACCATCGGTGTGCCATCCACCGGCGCCAGTGCCTTACAGCTCGATCCGGCTGCGCGTGCCACGGGGTCCCCCGGCGCGCGGTCGGCTGCCAGGACGATGGCCGTGAAAGGCGAGGAATCAGCAGGCATGTTGTCTCCGCAAGCTCAGAAGCAGGAGCTGTCGCCGGGTGCGGGCTAGCCCGGGAGTGTTTTCTCCAGTATGCGGTAGCGCTTGTACGCTAGGCCCCCCAGCGACTCGATGACCCGCCGCATGGGCGTGTTGTCCTCTAGGATCCACGACATTTCGACTTCATTGACACCCCGATTTGCCACCGGGACACGCAGGGCGTCGATCAGCAGGTAGGTCAGCGCGGTGCCGACCAGGCTGGTCTGGTGCCGCTTGCGCACGCCCATGAGCGGCACGCGGGCCGTCTTTGGATGGCTGACTTTCAAGCGCCACAGCAGCTTGAGCCAGCCGAAGGGCAGCAGGCGGCCATCCAGGTCACGAATCACCTCGTTCAAGTTGGGCAGAATTGCAATCATGGCTGCCGGCTCGCCGTCCACTTCCGCAATCTGGACGAACTCGTCGTCGACTAGGCGCACCAGGTCGCGCGCCATGGCGGCAAACTCGGCTTCGGTAAAGGGAACGAAAGACCAGTTCGCCGACCACGCGTCGTTGAAAATATCGCGAAGGATGGCGACGTCCTCGTCAAGCCGGGAGCGGCGCAGTGGGCGCAACCGAATTCGGTCCTGCAGCTTCTCGGCGAGCCGCACCATGCCCGGCGGCAGACTGAATGCCGTATCCAGGCGATAGGCCAAAAGGTCTTTGACCGGAACATAGCCCTGCTCTTCCAGCCGCGCGCCGTAGTAGGGCAGGGCGTGCCCCATCAACAGAGAAGGGGGGGTGTCGAAGCCGTCCACCAGCAGCCCGCATTCTTGGTTGATGGAGAGATTGAAGGGCCCGCGAATACGGTGCATGCCCCGGCTCCGCAGCCAGTTCTCCGCCGCGCTCAGCAGGTCACGGAAGACTTCGGGTTGGTCCTCCGCCTCGAGCATGCCGAAGAAGCCGGTTGAGTCCATGTGTCGCTCCAGGTGCAGGCGGTCCAGTTGGGCGCTGATACGGCCTACCACGTGGTCGCCACGGAGGGCGAGCCACGCGCACCATTGTGCATGTTGAAAATACGGATTCTGGGGTGAAAGGTGCTCGTGACGTTCCACCATCAACGGGGGCACCCAGGACGGATCGGCGTTGTAGAGGTGCCAGGGCACACGGATGAATCGCCGCAGCTCACGTCGGTTGGACACTCGGGTCACGCGCAGCGGAGGGCTGCTCGGCTTGCGATCGGGAGACAGATTCACGCCCAGCGGAGTCTACCAGCCGGCCGTGCGCCAGGCGGGTGTGCGAAACGGGAATGCCAGCGGTCTCATGGTTCTGCCAAGCGTCCTACTCCATTGTTATCCTTGCGGCGGCGTCGAAAAAGCCCAGCTGAGCCGCAGCAGCACTTCGGTGCGGCCGCTCGGTGCGGCCGCGACCGAAGGGCATCCGCAAGCCCGGCCTGCAACTAAAACCATGGACCTGGTGTTCATGTGTGGTATAAAGCCGCCCACGCGCCGCGCACGGTCAAGTATGACCGCTGCGTCCCGATATAGCGCCTACGCCTAATTCGTGGGAAAAGCACAAGGTGCGTCGGCAAATTAGATTTTAATTTAAGTTGATAAATGCGCGCAGGATAGTTATCTTTCTTGGCCAACACAAGATTGCTGGGAATGAGCGCGCGATAGTACGGAGACTTTGAATTCGGCGACCATCGGGGGCGGACGGAAGCCGCCGGCGCCGAAACGAAGGCAAGCGTTTTGCCCAGCACGGGAATTGCTCCCGGATGACAGCGCCGACTTACGGGTCGTCTGTCGGGACGGGATCACGCGAGGATCGATTCCGGAGCAGGGATTCCGGAGCTAATAGGAGGTGGCAGATCGATCGAGCAGCAGCAATCGTGCCTGGCCCGACTCGCCCGACGATTGGCTGGTCGGTTGATGGAAGCGGAACGGTTACGCGAGTGCTTCGTTTTCCCCTGGGCTTGGCGGGATGGCTAAACAGGCGGCTCGAGGATCAGAGCGTACCCAGGTCAAGGGGATTCGCCGGGTGACTTCTCACGTGCGAGGAACCAACCCGGTGGTCTCGGGACCACCTGACAGGAAATCAGGGGTGACAGGGAGCGGGGGGCGTCCGAAAGGTTTCAGACGAGTGCTTTGCACCAAACTGGTGCATTGCGCTCTGTTGGTGCATGCCCGCAAGGGCCACCTCCGCACCTCGGGGGCTGTTAGGATGATTTCTTACCCTGCCGCTTATGTGGCAGCGGGCGCTATATTCGGCGTGCACGGCCGTGTGTTGCGGCGTTCTCACCGGGCGCGCGAGGTCGTTATATCTGGTATTCGAGCGTGACGTGTTTCCCTGAAGCGTGGGGGGCGCCACAGCGGGCGGGAGCGGACACGGGGGGCGAAGTCAAGATTAGGCATGGGTGTTGCTTGCCTCGCGGGGTGTCCTACACTACAGCACCTCGGGTCGCAAGGCTGCACTTAAGGGGCCGTGAACGGTTGCGGGGCACGGCGCTTATCTGAATTTGTATCCTGCTGGGGGGATTCGATTTGTTGGGGGGTGGCTCTTTGGTTATGGAAGCTACGCCAAGTCTGAACTGTCAGCCTTTGCGGCCCGGCGATTTTTCCAGCCTGGCCGAAGCGCTGGACTATGCCGCGCAAGGCGTAACCGGGTTCAACTTCTATAGCGCTAAGCTGGACCTCTATGCAGTGCTGCCCTACAAGCAGCTGCGCACAGAGGCGCGTTCGTTGGCTCGTCGGCTGGCAGGTTTGCGCCTGGAGCGGGGAGAGAGGGTGGCGCTGATTGCGGAAACCAGCCCCGACTTCGTGCGACTATTCTTTGCCTGCCAGTACGCGGGCTTGGTGCCCGTGCCGCTGCCCATCTCCATCAACCTGGGTAGCCACGAAGCCTATGTCAGACAGCTTCGGGGTATGCTGACCAGCTGCCAGGCGTCGGTGGCCGTGGCGCCTCCCGGTTTCGTCCCTTACGTCGAAGAGGCTGGCGAGAATCTGGGTTTGACGTTCGTCGGTGATGCCGACGCCTTCCGGGCGCTTCCTGAAGCTGAAGCAGAGTTGGATCCCCTGCAGCCAACTGAGCTTGCGTATCTGCAGTACACCTCGGGGAGCACGCGATTCCCGCGCGGCGTGATGATCACTCAGAAAACCGTGCTCAACAACCTGGCGGGCATTATCAAGCACGGTGTCCGCATGCGTCCCGGCGACCGTTGTGTATCCTGGCTGCCTTATTATCACGACATGGGGCTTGTCGGCTTGATCCTCGTGCCGGTGGCCTCGCAGATTTCCGTGGACTACATGGGTACCCGCGAGTTCGCCATGCGACCGCGGCAGTGGCTGCACCTCCTAAGCCGAAACAAGGGCACCATCTCATTCAGTCCCCCCTTCGGCTATGAGCTTTGTGCTCGGCGACTGCGGCCGGGTGAAGCGGAGAAATTCGACCTGAGCAGCTGGCGCGTCGCGGGGGTGGGGGCAGAGATGATCCGGCCGGAGACCCTCGACCGATTCTCGGAGACGCTGGCACCCAGCGGTTTCGATCCGAAGGCTTTCCTGCCTTGCTACGGAATGGCGGAGTGCTCCCTGGCCATCAGCTTCGCTCCCCTCGATCGCGAGATAAGCGTCGACTACGTGGACAGTGACCGCTTGGCTCACGACCGTGAGGCCGTGCCCGTGAGGGCGGGCGAGCGGGCGCCGCGAGTCAATCCCTTTGTGGACTGTGGCGAGCCGCTCCCCGACTACGAGTTCGAGATCCGCGATGAAAAGGGGCAGGCGTTGCCGGCGAGACGCATCGGCGTCATCCATGTGCGCGGGCCGAGCGTCATGGCGGGTTATTTTGGCGAACCGGATATCACGCGGGAAACGCTGTCCGCCGACGGCTGGTTGAACACAGGCGACGTTGGATACCGCATAGGTGGCCGTCTGGTCATTACCGGACGCCAGAAGGACCTGATCATCATTCACGGCCGTAACATCTGGCCGCAGGACCTGGAATATCTGGCGGAGCAGCAGCCGGAGGTTCGGCCCGGGGATGCGCTGGCGTTCGCAGCGCCCGGTTCCCACGGCACCGACATCACCGTCATGGTTGTGCAGTGCCGCGAACGCGACCAGAAAAAGCGTGCCGATCTGGTTCACCGGCTGCAGCGACTCGTGCACGAAGAACTGGGGATCGATTGCATAGTGGAGCTGGTGCCTTTACACACGCTGCCTCGCACCTCCTCAGGCAAACTGTCCCGCTCGCGGGCCCGTCTGGACTACATCGAGAGTCAGCAGCGCATGGACGTGGAAGAGAGCGGGGACGCGCTGGAGGCCAGCGCGGGTTAGCGCGGCAGCGATTCTGCTGAGTCGTGTCCCGGGCTGTTGCCATGACCGGGGCCACCGGTTTCATCGGGGCCGCCGTGGCGCGGTTGCTGGCGGAGCACGGTTGGCAAATTCGCGCCCTCACGAGAAAATCCTCAACCCTGGACAGGCTCGGCACCACGTCCGTCGAGCGGGTGATGGGCTCCCTTGAGGACGAGTCGGCCCTCCGGAATCTGCTTACCGGCGTACAAGCAGTTGTGCATTGCGCAGGAGCGGTGCGAGGGGCGTCCCGTGCCGACTTCGACCAAGTCAACGTGGCGGGGCTCTTGAGCCTGGTGCGAGCCGCCGCGGCACAGCGGCCGAGGCCCCGATTCCTGTCCCTATCTTCCCTCGCGGCACGCGAACCCGGACTGTCCCATTACGCTGCAAGCAAGCGCGCGGGGGAACTGGCGCTTGTCTCCGCCGCGGGGGCCGTGCCTTGGACCGTACTGCGTCCCCCCGCCGTGTATGGACCCGGCGATCGGGAACTGCTGCCCCTGTTCCGTTTGATGCGATGGGGGCTGGCGCCTGTTCCAGGAAACGGACGGGCGCGTTTCTCCCTGATGTTCGTGGACGATCTGGCTTCAGCGGTGCTTGACTGGCTGGAAAGCGGTGGCGGCGGCAAGGCCGTAATGGAGCTCCACGATGGCAA